>NZ_JBHZDA010000021.1:64392-90670 GCF_042755665.1 Streptomyces sp. NPDC059142 | reverse complement strand
CCTAACCCCCCGCCCCCGTCCCCCCTGGCCCCGGTCGCGCACCCCACCGGTGCGCGACCGGGCCCGTTGTGGTGAGCGGCGGTTAACCTTTCCGGCATGGCATTCGTGAATCTTGAGGTCTCCGGCGGCGTCGGTACGATCCGGCTGGACCGCCCGCCGATGAACGCACTCGACGTCTCCGTCCAGGACCGGCTGCGCGAGCTGGCCGCCGAGGCCGGCGCCCGGGACGACGTGCGCGCCGTGATCCTGTACGGCGGCGAGAAGGTCTTCGCGGCCGGCGCCGACATCAAGGAGATGCGGGAGATGGACCACGCGGCGATGGTCGTACGCTCCCGCGCGCTCCAGGAGTCCTTCACGGCTGTCGCCAGGATCCCCAAGCCCGTCGTCGCGGCCGTCACCGGGTACGCGCTGGGCGGCGGCTGCGAGCTGGCGCTCTGCGCGGACTACCGCGTCGCCGGGGAGAACGCCAAGCTCGGCCAGCCCGAGATCCTGCTCGGGCTGATCCCCGGCGCGGGCGGCACCCAGCGGCTCGCGCGGCTGATCGGCCCGTCCCGCGCCAAGGACCTGATCTTCACCGGCCGCCAGGTGCGGGCCGACGAGGCGCTGAGGATCGGCCTGGTCGACCGGGTAGTCCCGGCGGCCGAGGTGTACGAGCAGGCGCACGCCTGGGCGGCGAAGCTCGCGCAGGGGCCCGCGCTCGCGCTGCGCGCGGCGAAGGAGTCGGTCGACACCGGGCTCGAAACGGACCTGGAGAGCGGTCTGGCCGTCGAACGCACCTGGTTCGCGGGCCTGTTCGCCACCGAGGACCGCGAACGCGGGATGCGCTCCTTCGTGGAGGACGGTCCGGGCAAGGCGAAGTTCCTCTGAGAATCGCCCTGTTGGACATTCGTGGCCGTTACGTCAACCCTGTGCACCGCCCGGGGTGACCTTAAGGCAGCCTTAAGGCAGTCTTGGCGATCACATGTGGCGATCTTTCAATCGGTTCCCGTCATCGCAGGTCAGGAGAGGTGCTCAAGCTCAACTTCTGCCAAGGGCATATGCCGATCACGCCCCCCGGAATGCTTCGTTCCGGGGGGCCCAATCCCCTGGAACACCCACGAGGAGGGCGCTGTCCGGCCATGATGGGGGACATGGCGGGCCTGGAAGGTACGGAGCAGCCGCGGCAGCGCGGAAACGCCGCCGCCGAGCGGTGGATACCGTCCGTCGACGACGAACAGGCGCTCAAAGCGCTGGAATTGTTCGGCAATCCGACGGAGGCGGAGGTGCGGTTGCCGTCCCGTCCCGAGTCCGCCGCCGCCGCCCGCCGGATCACCCACAGCGTGGTCCTCCGCCAGTGGCAGCTCTCCCCGCAGACCGCCGAGTACGCCGTCCTGCTCGTCTCCGAACTGGTCGGCAACGCCGTACGCCACACCGGCGCCCGCGTCTTCGGATTACGGATGCTGCGCCGCCGCGGCTGGATCAGGATCGAGGTGCGCGACCCCTCGCGCGGACTGCCGTGCCTGATGCCGGTGCGTGACCTGGACACCAGCGGGCGCGGGCTCTTCCTCGTGGACCGGCTCTCCGACCGGTGGGGCGTGGATCTGCTGCCGCGCGGCAAGACCACCTGGTTCGAGATGCGCGTGGCGGACCGTCAGACCCCGTAGCGCCGGACGGTCCCGCCGCCGCGCCCCGGGCCGGACACGGCGACCCGCGAAAGGCCCCGTAGCGGGTCAATCGCCACCTTTCACCCACTTTCCCCCTTAAATGGGGTCGTGATCCCGATCGACCGCCGCAGCGCACTGCGCGCAGCAGCCGGCGCTGCCGTCACGGGCGCCCTCGCCACCGGCTGTTCCGACACCGCACCCACTTCTGTACAGCGGCCCGCGTCCCCCTCGGGGACCGGTCCTGGACCCGGTTCCGGTGACCGCTCCGGTCCGGTGCGGCCCGCCACCCGTACCGCCCCCGCGCCCCGGCGCTTCCCCGGGCAGCCCGCCGAGATCGCGCACGGTCCCCGCGACCGTGCCCGGGTCGCCCTCACCTTCCACGGCCAGGGCGACCCCGCCACCGCCACCGCCCTGCTCGCCGAGGCGGAACGGGCCGGCGCCCGGGTCACCGTCCTCGCCGTCGGCACCTGGCTCGACGAACAGCCCGCCCTCGCCCGCCGGATCCTCGACGGCGGCCACGACCTCGGCAACCACACACTGCACCACACCGACATCTCCGACATGGACGAGGCGGCGGCGTACGCGGAGATCGCCGGCTGCGCCCAGCGGCTGCGCCGGCTCACCGGCTCCATCGGCACCTGGTTCCGCCCCTCCCGTACCCAGCACGCCACCCCCCTGGTCCAGCGGCTGGCCGCACGGGCCGGCTATCCGCACACCCTCTCGTACGACGTCGACTCCCTCGACTTCACCTCGCCCGGCGCCGCCACCGTCGTCCGCACCGTCACCGAAGAGATCCGCGAAGGCTCCGTGGTGAGCCTGCACTTCGGCTACGCGGACACGGTGGCCGCGCTGCCCGCCCTCCTCGACGCACTGGAACGCCGCGGCCTGCGCGCGGTGACGACCACGGAGCTGCTGACCTGATGCACCCCACCGCCCGCCGCGCCCCGCGCCCCGCCGCCCGGCTCGCGACCACCGCCGCCGCCCTCGCCCTCGCCGCCCTGCTCGCCGGGTGCGGCGACTCCGGCGCCCCCGCCCGTACGGAGGCGGCCGTCACCAAGGCCGCCCGCCCCGCCGTCCCCGCGCGGTCCGTGCCCGCCGGTCTGCCGGGCATGCCGCCCGTGCAGGACCCCAAGGACATCTACGCGGCCGACCGCCCCGGCAAGCTCTCGCCCGTCGTCCGGGGCTTCCCCTCCCGGGTGTACGTGCCCAACACCAACTCCGACACCGTCTCGGTCATCGACCCGGCCACGTACGAGGTCATCGAGACGATCCCGGTCGGGCGGCAGCCGCAGCACGTCGTACCGTCCTGGGACCTCAAGACCCTCTGGGTCAACAACAACCGGGGCCACACCCTCACCCCGATCGACCCGGCCACCGGCAAGGCGGGCGAACCGGTCGAGGTGCACGACCCGTACAACCTGTACTTCACGCCCGACGGCAAGTACGCGGTCGTCATGGCCTCCCTCGACCGGGAGCTGGTCTTCCGCGACCCGCACACCATGAAGATCGTCAAGACCGAGCCGGTCACCTGCGCGGGCGTCAACCACGCGGACTTCTCCGCCGACGGCCGGTACTTCATCGTCTCCTGCGAGTTCTCCGGCGAACTCCTCAAGGTCGACACCGCGAAGATGAAGGTCGTCGGCGAGCAGAAGCTGCCCTTCGAGGGGGCCATGCCGCAGGACGTGAAGATCTCGCCGGACGGCGGCACGTTCTACATCGCGGACATGATGGCCGACGGGGTCTGGGTGCTGGACGGGAAGAAGTTCTCCACGCCGAAACTGCTCCCCACCGGCAAGGGCACCCACGGCCTCTACGTGAGCCGTAACTCCCGCGAGATGTACATCTCCAACCGGGGCGAGGGCTCCGTGTCCGTCTTCGACTTCACCCGCAACGCGCTGACGAAGAAGTGGGAGCTGCCGGACGGCGGCAGCCCCGACATGGGCGGTGTCTCCTCGGACGGCAAGGTCCTGTGGCTGTCGGGGCGTTACGACGAGGAGGTGTACGCGATCGACACCACCAGCGGCAAGCAGCTCGCCCGGATCCCGGTCGGCAGCGGTCCGCACGGACTGGCGGTCTACCCGCAGCCCGGCCGGTACTCGCTCGGGCACACCGGCGTCTTCCGCTGACCGGCCCGCGCCGCCGTTACGTCCGCCGGGGCGTCCACCGCCCGGCAACTCGCCCCCGTCCGGGTGACGGTCCACGGCCCGCCGCCGCGGAGCGAGCAGGGTGCTCCCCATGACCACTTCTCGCCTGCGGCGGCGGGCCGCGGCCGTCGCCCTCTCCGCCGCCGCCGTGTTCGTCCCCGCCTCGGTCACCGAGGCCGTGTCCGGCCCCGAGCCGGCCCCGTCGGCCGTCGTGCGCCCCGCCCCTGTCCCCGCCGCCGGTTCCGCCACCCCGGCCACGGGGCCCGGCCCCACGGCCGAGCCCGCCCCGGCCGCCGACCGGTGCCCGCTCGTCGAGGACCGGATGTTCGCCGCCGTGGACCACCGGGTCGAGGTCGCCCGGATCACCCCGGCGCCGTTCTGGCGCACCGACTGCAAGCAGCTCTACCGCGCCGACGGCCGGGCGCCGCGGCTCGTCTTCGAACAGGGGCTCCACCCCGACGCGCCGCTCGGCGGCCGGTACGACCTGGGCCGCCACACCCTGGCCGGGCAGGGCTCCCCGTACGTCTCGGCCAGCTACGACCACGACCTCTACAAGGCCACGGTGGGCGACAGGCCGCTCTACAACTACTACATCGACGCGCCGGGCGGCATCGACGTCGACCGCACCCTCGGCGCCGCCCGGCCCCTCGCCGGGGACGACGAGGTCGCCTTCCCCGGCGGGGTCTCGCGGGAGCGCATCGTCGGCGCGTGCCCGGTGGACCCGGCGAAGAGGACCGAGACCATGGCGCTGTGCGAGGACAACCCGCACTACCAGCCCTGGCGCGGCTGATCCCTCCGCCGCCCGTCCGCGTTGCCGCCCTCCGCGCTCCGCGGAGATGATGAGCGGGTGATATTCCCAGGCCCCTCCGTCGAGGACACCGCCCGCGATTCCGGCAGCGGTTCCGCCCGCGGGGCCACGCCGGTCACCGTGGGGCTCGTGGCGGGCGGCGCGCTGGCGGCCGTCCTCGTCGCGGTGGTGGGCGTGAGCCTCGCCGGGCGGGGGACGGGGGAGCTGCGGATACCCGGCGCGGGCGCCACCACCGTCCTGCGCGCGGCCGTCTTCGCCGCGCTCGCCGTCCACCTCGGCGAACTCGCCGGCACCCGGCTCGCCCGCACCGGACCCGCCCGCACCGGACCCGCCCGCACCGGACCCGCCCGCACCGGACCCGCCCGTACGGGACCCGCCCGTACGGGACCCGCCCGTACGGGAGCCGCCCGCACCGGACCCGTAACCGTCTCCGGTTCCGTTCCGGCACCGGCTCCCGGTATGCCGGAGCCCCGCCGTCTGTCGGTGACCGCCTCGCTCGTCGGGGCCGCCGCCTCGGCCGGGCAGATCCTGCTGCTGGCCCGGGTCAGCGGCCTCGACCTCGCCACCGTCTACGGCACCTCGGACGGCCGCTTCCTGCTCGTCATGGCCAACGGCTTCCTGCTGGCCGCCGGCTGCGCCACCCTCACCCGTCCGGCCCTCGCCCTCGCCCCGCTCGCCGCGGTCGTCGGCGCCGAGGCGCTGCGGGCCCACCCCGAGCCGTACACCCCGATGCTGGGCGTCGCGCTCACCGTCGTCCACCTCACGGCCGCGTCCCTCTGGACCGGCGGGCTGCTGTACGTGCTGCGCGCCATGTGGCTGCGGCGCGGGGACCCGGCCGGGTCCCGGGACCTGCTCGGCCGGTACGCCCGCCACGCGGCCCGGCTCCTCGCCGCGCTGGCCGCCACCGGCACGCTCTCCACGCTGCGCAGGCTCCCCGCGGACGTGGTCCTCACCTCGGCGTACGGCAGGGTGCTGATGGCCAAGCTCGTCCTGGTGGCCGTGGTGTGCGCGCTGGCGCTGACAGCCAGGGTCCGGCTGCGCCGGGGCGGCGACGCGGGCCGCCCCGCCCGCGCCGAACTGGCCTTCCTGGCCCTGGTCGTCCTGGTCTCCGCGGTGCTGACCGTGGTCCCCGACCCGCACTGGCTCAGCACCCGCTGAGGGCTGCGCGCCGGGGTCACCTCAGCGCACTGCCGGCCAGCCACGCGCTCCAGGGGACGTTCCAGTCCCCGTACCCGTTGCCCGGATCGACCGTCTCCGGCGCGCCCGTGACCTGGACGACGTCCCCGGGGATCACCTCCTCGAAGAAGCGGCGCGCCGTGCCGTCGGTGGGGAGCCCGACGCAGCCGTGGGTGACGTTGCTGCGGCCCGCGTGGGCGTCGGCCATCGGGTTCTCGTGGAGGTAGGTGCCCGAGGAGGTCAGATGGACGGCGTAGTTGTAGTAACCCTTGTACTCGTCGCCGAAGCCCACCGTGCTGGAGTCCATCAGCAGCCTCCGCTCCTTCCCGGCGACGACCATGACGCCGTTCCAGGTGTCCATGCCGGGCGCCCCGGCCGTGATCGGGACGCGGGTGGCGACGCCCGCCCTGACCACGGTCATGGAGTGGTCGCGTACGTCCACGGTGGCGACCAGGGACCGGCCGACGGTGAAGCGCCGGTTCACCGCTCCCCCCGGCCCGGCGTCCGCGCCCGGTCCTGAGCCCGCGCGGAGCGTGACCTTCGTACCGGTGGGCCAGTACTCGCGCGGGCGGTAGTCGAGGCGCCCGCCGTCGAGGAGGTTGCGGTCCTTGACCCAGCTCCAGGCGCCGGTCACGCGCGGGCTGCTGGTGACGCGCAGGGCCCGTTCGACGGCGGCCCGTTCGGCGACCGGTACGGGCTGCTCGAAGACCAGCGACATCGGCATCCCGACCCCGACCACGGCACCGTCCTCGACATTGACGCGGACGCGCTCCAGGGCCTCGGGTACGGGCGCGGGAGCGCTCGGCCGCGCGGGACGGGCGGCGGCGGGCGTCACGGCGTTCGTCGACGCCTTGTCGTCCGACGCCTCGTCGGGCCGTACGCCGCCCAGGAAGGAACAGCCCGTCAGCGCGAGGGCGCACAGGCCCGCGGCTCCCAGGCCGTACCGGGGAAGCGCACGGAAACGGACAAGGAGACGGAGAGCGGAAGGGACCCGGACACGGACGCGGGTCCGGGTTGCGGTGTGGTCGGTCTTGATGTTGGCTCCCGAGATCATCGGGTTCCCCTCGGCGGAGTTCCGGGCGAGCGCACGGCACACGGGCAGGTCATAGGACATGGGAACGGGTCGGTCATGACGGAGGGCGAGTCCGACGCCTTCTACGGCTCGACGTTCCCCCTAATGGTCGGCGCTCCCTACGCCATGACGGGTGATCCGGGCGAGCGGGGACCCGGCCCCGGAGCCCTGCCGCACCCGTTGACGCCTGATGATCCCCTTGGGAATGTGGTGAGTCCTGATGCTTTCTGTCCCATCGTGGGGAGACGTCATGCGGGACGTACCGGCACGGAACGAGTCGCACGGCAACCCTGACCACCACGGCCGGGCGCACGCGGCCGGCACCGGCCGCCGAGGATTCCTCGGCGGAGCCGTGGCGCTGGGCGGCGCGATGGCCCTGGGCGCCGCCCCGCCCCGTACGGCGCGGGCGGCGACGGCGGCGGCGTGGGAGGACGTGATCAACGGGTCCTTCGGCAGCTACTCCGCCTTCGAGGCCAGGTGGAACTACCTGTATCCCTGGGGCAGCGACCACAACGGCAGCGCCCGGATGTACGGCAGCCCCACCGACCACAACCACATCTACCTCAACTCCGGTGTGCTCACCCTCCAGGCCACCCGGATCACCTGGGACGAGGGCACGAGCGGTTCCACCCCGCACCTCCCGATCCGCTACCACTCGGGCGCGGTGCACGCGAAGAACCAGATCGTGGTGACCGACCAGTTCCCCGACTACGAGGTCAAGGGCGAGTTCCAGGCCCCGAGTGGGGCGGGCACCTGGCCCGCGTTCTGGCTGACGGGGGTCAACAGCTGGCCGCCCGAGAGCGACATCCTGGAGTTCAAGGGCAACACCAACAACTGGTTCAACACCTTCCGTACCTCCTCCGACGTGTCGAGCACCGTCGTCGGCGTCTCCTCACCCGGCTCCTGGCACACCTACCGCGCCTGGATCACCAAGGTGAGCGCCACGGACGTGGACATCCACTACTACCTCGACGGCACCTGGAAGGCCGTCCACCGGGGCGCCGGGTTCGTCGGCAAACCGCTCTGGCTGATCATCAACCTCCAGATGGAAGGCTCCTCGGGCTCCTCCGGGCCGGGCGGCGACACCTTCTACCGGGCACGCAACGTCTACGTGGGCCGCAACCGCGCCGCCTGACCCCTCAGGACCGCGCCGTCCCTGAAGCCGCCTCGCGCGCCGCCCCGACCAGGAGCCGTTCGACGGCGAACAGGGCGTCGGTGATGGCGCTCCTCGGCAGGCAGGAGGTGTCGGCCGCGATGTCCAGCAGGGGGTGGCCCGCGCTCTCCGTGACGCGTACGTGCAGCTTGATGTCGCTGTTCGCGGAGTGGAGGAGTTCCCAGCTCACCTCCGGGGCGCGGGCCGGGGGCCGGGTCGTGGACGGGCGTTTGGCGCCCCGGCTCCGTACGTCGTTGAAGAGGTAGGTCAGGTCGAGCGGGGCGCCGCGCCGGGCCTCGATGTCCCTGGTCGCCTCCGCCAGTTCCGCCGGGTCGTACCGGGCGTGGAAGTAGGCGCGCATCAGGTCGCGTTCGACACGGCGCGCCAGTTCGGGGAAGGTGCCCGAGGCGGTGTCGACGGTGACCACCGTGTGCTGGGAGAGGTTGCCGACGTAACCGTCGAGCGCCTGGTCGAAGCGGTTGCCGACCGGCAGGCGGAAGGTCATCGCGGGGTGCCCGGTGCGGGCGGCGAGGACCCGGGCCACGGCGCTCAGCCAGAGGGCGCTGGAGCCGAGCCCGGACCGTACGAGCACCGTCTCGGCCTCCGCGAGCGCCCCGGAGGCGAGCCTGCCGCACCAGATCGGGGCGCCCGCCACCGGTTCGGCGGGGGAGGGGAAGAGCGGGGGCGGGGCGTCGGCGAGCGTGGCGCGCCAGTGGGCGACGGACCGTGCCGAGGTACGGCGGCTCCGCGCGCGGGCCTCCGCGGCGGCCTGCTCGGCGGGCCCGTGCACGACCGGCGGGAGCGGCGCGGGGAGTTCCCCCTCGCGTCCCGGTGCGGCCGTCGCGTGCGCCAGGAGCGCTCCGGCCTCCGCGGCGAGCACCCGCTCGCTGTGCCCGTCCAGCACCACATGCGAGCAGACCAGTACGAGGTACGCCGCCGCCCCGCCCCGGGTCACCACGGCAAGACGGGGTGCGAACTCCCGCTCCAGCAGCGGCTCCTCCTCCTGGAACGCCGCCACCAGCGCGGCGGCCGTCGCCCGCTCCCGGCCCTCGCCCGGCGCCTCCTGGACCAGCACGCGCAGCACCCCCTCGCGGTGGATCACCTGGTACAGCCCGCCCGCGTCCTCCTGGAAAGTGGTACGCAACGACGCGTGCCGGACGACGAGTTGCCGCAGACAGCCGAGCGCCGTGTCCAGGCCGCACGGGGCGCCGACCGGGATGATCTGGGAGAGCTGGTAGAAGCCGCCGGGACGGTGCCTGGCGATCGTGCGCCACATCTCCCGCTGGCCCCACGTCGCCTCGTACACGCCCCGGGGACTTCCGGAAGGGGCGCCGAACGCCAGGTCGACCGTCGTCCGGAGCGTCCCGAGCGAGCCCGTGGTCATGACACGGCCCCTTCCGCCAGCAGCCGCGAGTAGTCCGGGAGCCGGTGCGCGGCCTCCCGGAGCGTGTGGTGCAGCTTCTCGATCACCGCCAGGTCGAACCCCGTCTCCGCCCAGTGCGCGAACGTGATGCCGAAGCCCAGCTCCCGCCAGAGCGCGCTGTTGCGCTCCTCGTGGCCACCGAACGGTTCGAGCAGCACGGCCGGGGTCGCCGACCAGAGCGAGTCCAGCAGGGTGCCGCCGCCCGGCTTGCTGACGGTGGCGACCGCGGCCCGCGTCAGATCGAAGGAGCCATGGTGCCCGGCGCCGCGGGTGAAGCGGGGCGGCTCGCCCGGTACGACCCGGCCGAACGGCGGATAGCCGTCGTCCAGCCACGGATGCCACCCGGGGTCGACCATGAACGAGCGCACGCCCGGGTCGTCACCGCTCACATCGGCCTCCTCGTACGCCACGACGTCCAGCGCGAAGCCGTGCGCGCGCAGCTCCCCGGCGCGCTCCCGGTAGGTGCCGATGCCCCAGCCCCCGCCGTGCACCAGCAGCCGCCGCTCCCGCTCGTGCCAGGGGAGCGCGGGCTCCCGCGTGACGGGGATGCTGTACGGGATCCGCCCGCCCGCCGCGTCGGCCAGCCACACATGGCGTACGCCGGGCGCGGGATGGCCGGTCTTCACGAAGGACGGCGAGGCCACCGAGTCCACATGGCAGACGTCGACGGGCGGCGCACCGGCCCCGTACCGGTCCAGATACCGCTCGACGATCGGCAGCCAGAAGCCGGAGAACACCACGAACCGGTCGATCCGCTCCGCCCGCCAGCGCGCGAGCAGCTCCTCGACGGCCGCGTCCGCCACGGTGGCCGACGGATCGGTCGCCACCCGCTGACCGGTCAGCGCGAACCGGAAGTCCCGGTGGAACGCCCACTTCATCGCGGCCGTCGTCGTCAGCGTACGGTCCGGCAGCAGCCGTTCCAGCACCTGGACCCCGGCGTCGACGCCCTGTTCGCGGAGCCGGTCGGCCAGCAGCAGCCCGGGTACGTGCACACCGAGCGCCACCCCGGAGGTGAGGATCCGTATCACGGCCGGTCCCCGGTCCCGGCCCCCGACAGGGCCGCCAGTTCGGTGCGCAGATGCCGGGCCACATAGCGGTCCCTGGCCGCCTGTTCGGGGCCGGAGAACCCTCTCGGCACCGCCTCGACCAGCATGATCAGATAGAGGTAGCAGCGGTAGAGGGCGAGCCGCCGCCGGGTCTCCGCGTCGAACACCACCCGGCCGCCCGCCGACCGGTAGCCGCCGAGGAACGCCTCGTCGCGCTCGATGTCGTCGAACAGGACCAGCGAGACCAGCTCCGCCAGCGGATCGCCCCAGAACGCGCGCTCCCCGTCGACCAGGCCGCTGATCCGGGGCGCCGCGCCCGGGGCGGGCCGGTCCACGAGGACATTGCCGTCCCAGAGGTCGAAGTGGACCAGCGCCGGGGTCGTCACGGCGTCGAGCGGATCCGCCGAGGCGCCCACCGTCTCCCGGATCCGCCCGACGGGCTCCGGCAGGCGTACACCGAAGGTCTCCGCGTCGGCCAGGACGGCGTCCACCATCGCGAGGAACACGGCGCGCCAGCCCGGCTGGGACGGGGGCAGGGCGCCGGACCGGTCGGCGGACAGGGCCTGCGGGTAGCCGAAGGCCGGCCCCGTCACCCGGTGCACCGCCGCCACCATCGCGCCCAGTTCGGCGCGGAGGGCCGCCCGCTCGTCGTCCCCGATCTCCTCGCGCGCCGCGTGCCAGTTGGTGCCCGGCAGATCGGAGAGGACCAGGAAGTCGGTGTCGATCAGCTCGCGGGAGAAGTCCGCGCACACCACCTCGGGCACCGGCGCCCGGCCCGCCGCGGCCGCGTAGAACAGCCCCTCGGTCCGCATGATGCCGTGTTCGTAACGGAGCGTCGGTCCGGTCGGGTCGGGCGCGATCTTGACGACGAGGCTGCGGTGGCCCGGCCCCTCGCCGGACAGCCGGACCCGGTACACCGTGTTGAATGTCGCGTCCGCCAGCTCGGTGCGCGAGCGCACCAGAGCGGGGTCGACCCCCGCCGCCGCGAGCATGCGGCCGAACTGCCGCTCCCCGGGGCGCCGTCCGTACAGGTTGTTCACCGTGTCTGCCTTTCCGACGCGCGGAGCGCGTCCTGGTGGATCGAGGCCATCAGCTCGACGCGCGCACCGGCCCGCTCCAGCGCGCCGTCGTCCTCCGGGGAGCCGCCCGACAGCATCGCCCGGACCCGGTCGAACTGGGAGTCGTAGTACGCCACCGGCGGGAACGCCAGCACCTGCCGGGTCCCGTCCGCGCGCCGGACCACCAGGTTCAGCGGCAGCGCGCCCATCGTCGGCAGCAGGAAATTGCGCAGCCGCACCTCCGCCGTCCCGAACACGAACGTGTGGCGGGCCTGGTGGACCTCGCCGACCTCGCAGTGGAGCACCGCCTCCCGGCCGTCCGCCCAGTCGAGCCGGGCCTCGAAGGACCGGTCGCTCCCGTACGGGCCGTCGAACCGCCCCGTACCGCGCCCCGTCACGGAGCCGAGCCCCACCGTGGCCTGGACCGCCTGGAGCCAGTAGCTCGCGCAGTCGCGGAAGATCCCGCCGCCCAGCTCGGGCCGCTCCCGGTAGCTGCCCGGCGCCGGGACACCGAAGCGGATGTCGGTCCGCACCGAGCGCAGCCGCCCGTACCGGCCGTCCTCCACCATGGCGCGGACGGCGCCCTGCCACGGATGGCCCGCCGTGGGCACCGCCTCCACCACCCGCACCCCGCCGGCGGTCGCCGCCTCCCGGATCGCGGCCAGTTCGGCGGGGCCGAGACAGAGCGGCTTCTCCACGACGACATGGCGTCCGGCGCGCGCGGCGCGCACCGCCCACTCCCGGTGCGCCGAGTTGTGCAGCGACACATACACGGTGTTGACGCCGGGGTCCGCCAAAAGGGCCGCGTAGTCGGCGTGCACCCGGGGGATCCCGTGCCGGGCGGCGAACGAGGCGGCGCGCCCGGGATCGCTCGCCGCCACGGCGCGCACCCGTACGTCGTCGAAGCGGGAGCCGGGCCCCACCACCGCGCGCTCGGCGATCGCGGTCGCCCCGATCAGACCGATGTCAAGCCGCATCGGCCACCCCGCCGGCCGCCCCTTCGACGACGCCGCGGGGCGTCATCCCGGCCTCGGCCGCCGCCGCCAGCACCCGGCGCCGCAGCGCGGGCGCGTCCTCGGGGCGGCAGAACAGGGCGCAGTGCACCCGGCTGTTGGGGGCCGCAGGCGTACTGCCGCTCAGCAGCGTCACCCCGGGGCGCGCGCCCCCTCCGTACAGCGCGCCGTTCCGGCGCAGCGCGGCGGACAGCTCGGCGAAGGACCGGCCCGGCGGTACGGTGACGTCCAGCGGCCAGAGGTGACCGCGCAAGCCGTCGCCGCCCTCCCGCACCCGCTGGTCGAGACGGAGCGCGAGCAGACCGAGGGAGCGGCGTGCGTTGATCTCCAGGACGGGGACGACGCTCCCGTCCTCGATCACCATGGAGTCGACGCCCACCGGCCCCCAGTACCCGGCGGCGGCCAGCGCGTCGGCCACCGCCGTGAGCGTGGCGAAGTACCCCTCCGCGTCGAGGCGGGCGAGGAAGCCGGGGTCGGCCGGGTGCGAACCGGCGTACCGGAAGCGGTGGTTGGTCATCATCAGCACGCCGAGGACGGTGACCCCGCCGGTACGGTCGATCCGCAGATGCCCGGAGAAGTCGTACCGTCTGACGTACCGGCGCTGCACCACCAGCTCGATCCGCCGCCCCGCCGCGACCTGCCGTCCCAGGGTCCGCAGGACCGCGCGGAGCACGCCGGGCGCGGCGATCTCCAGGGTGTCCCGGCCCGACACCCCGTACGGGTCCTTCACCAGCACCGGGTATCCGAACTCGGCGACGGCCGCGTCCAGTTCGTCCGTCGTACGGACCACGCGCCCGGCGCCCGGCAGCCCGAGCCGCCGGACGAGCGCGTTGGACCAGGTCTTGGAGTTGACCTCGGCGACCACCGCCGCGGGCGGCAGCAGACCGGGTCTGCCGAGCCGTCCGGTCAGCGCGGCGGTGTCGGGGAGCACGGCGTAGGGCAGGAGGTCCTGACAGGCCGCGACGCGCGCGCACGCGGCGGGATCGGCGGCGATCAGCGCGTCGACGGTGCGGGGGTGTTCGCCGTCCGCCGCCCCGGGCCGCAGGACGTACGGCTCGAAGCCGATCCCGCACGCGGCCAGCCCCTCGCGCACCTCGGCCGCCATCGGCGCCCGGGTCACCAGCAGATCGCCCGGCGCGCAGAACCCGGCCAGCAGCTCGTCCATCGCGGCCACGACCCCCGCGCCGCCCGGCAGGGCGACCGCGGGCAGGGCGGCCAGCTCCGGATCCCGCCACCACCGCTCCGCGTCGAACGTCCCCCAGTGGGCCGCGCGGCCCGCAGGTTCCGCCGGGCCGCCCCGGCCCGCCGTCACCGCGCCGCCGCCACGCCGAGACCGGCGACGTACCCGACGAACTGCCGTACCGACCGCAGATCGTCCAGCCGCAGGTTCTCGTAGTCCAGCTCGATGTCGAAGGCGTCCTCGATCCCCAGCAGGAAGGAGATCACCTGGAGTGAGTCCAGGCCGTACTCGTCGATCAGATCGGTGTCCGGGCCGATCGCGTCCCGGGCGGCGCCGTCCGGCAGCACACCGGCGAGCACATCCTTGATCCTCAGCTCGATCTCGTCCACGGTCACACTCATCCCCACCCTCACACTCCGTTGAGATACAGAAGAATGCACTTCGAGCAGACGGGCATCATGCCGCCCTCGGCGAGCGTCCTGCGCACCTGCCGGAAGGGCTCGCTCTGCCACAGCTCCTCGACCGGCGTGTCGTACAGATTGCCCACCACGAACTCCGGGAAGAACTTGCACGAGCTGACGTTGCCGTCGGCGTGCACCTCCATCCGGTTGGACACCGCGAGGCACTTGCTGCGCTTCTGCGCCGGGCGGGACGTGCCGAGGATGAAGTCCTCGACCTCGTCGACGTCGAGCTGCGGCTGGTAGCGCACCCGGACCCGCCAGGCCCGCTCGGCCAGCCGCCGCATGGAATCCCGCAGCACCGGAAGCTGTTCCGCGGGCAGTTGGTAGGTGTACGAGTGCCAGGTGGGCTTCTTCGTGCCGGTGTCCGGCTGGAGCCAGGCGAACGACTTCTCGTACAACTCGTCCATCGCGCCCGCTACTTCGGGGCTGATGTACCAGGGGAACTGGAAGTACACGGTGTTGACGCCGAGTTCCTCCGCCCACTCCATGAACTCGTACATCTTGCCGACGGTGGCGTGCGAGACCATGCACGACAGCGACAGCTCACCGCGGAACCGCCCCTCGCGCTGGAGCCGCAGCATGGTCTCGATGTTCTCCACCGTCCTGCGGAACGTGCCCTTGCCGCGCAGCGCCTCGTGGTCCTCGCCCAGGCCGTCCAGGCTGACCAGCAGGTTGAGGTTCTCGCCGATACGGAGCAGATCGTCCAGCTTCCGCTTGAACAGCAGCCCGTTGGTGCACATGTTGACCGTACGGGGATACCGCTCCAGCAGGGCGGCGACCTCGCCGAACCTGCTGTGCATCAGCGGCTCGCCGCCCCAGAGGAAGAGCTTGGAGCGCAGGGGAGCGGTGTTGGCGAGTACGTCCTCGACGACGGACAGATCGAGTTCCGTACGCTGCCGGCTGGGGCTGAAGTCACGGAAGAAGCCCTGCTCGTTCCACTGGTAGCAGTGCGAGCAGCGCAGATTGCACCGATAGGTGAGCTGGAGGCTCACCTCCTGCGGCAGCGGGGCCGCGTAACCGGGGTCGGCCAGCAGGTTCTTGCGTGCGCGCGAACGGATCGACACCGTGTGCTTGATGTCGGCGAACTCCTTCGCCGACAGTGTCCTGGTGGTGGTCGGATGCATGCTTCTTCTCCTCACTCCGGGCGCCGGGACCCGGGGGGCCCGGGAGGCGCCGTCAGCGCGTGGTCGTTGAGCAGCGGTTCCTTTCTGAAGAGCAGGACGCTCGCTGCCGCGAGCAGGCCGCCCGCGGCGATCACCGTCCCGAGCCCGGCCGTCCAGCCCAGCCAGGCGCTCAGGGCCCCACCGGTGAGGCCGCCCGCCAGCGAGCCGAGCGGCACCGTGGAGAAGCTGAGCGTCCTGGTCACCGCGTGGACGGTCGACTGCCGGCCCGGCGGGGCCAGCGCCTGCCGCAGGCTCGCGTCCAGCACGCCCCAGACCGACAGCCACACCGCGGAGAACCCGCGGACCAGCACCAGCACCGGGACCGCCGCGGGCGTCCAGAGGAGACAGAGCGGCACGGCCAGCCACGACACGCCTTCGAGCCCGGTGAGCAGCAGGGCGCCCCGGGTGCCGAACCGGCCGATGATCCGGGACGCCAGGACGGCCCCCGCCAGCGCGCCCACCGCGCCCGACGCCAGCAGCAGCCCGCCGCCCACACTGGAGAGCCCGAGCCCGCGGTACGCGAACAGCAGGAGTACGGCGTCCACCGCCCCCGTACCGAAGCCGCGCAGCGCGGCTCGCGCGACCAGCAGCCGCAGCAGCGGATGGTCCCGTACGAAGCGCAGCTCCCGCCGGACCCGCGCCCCCACCGGCTCGCGCGGATACGGCCGCACGGGCAGCAGCTCCACGGCCCGGACCGGCGCCCGCGCCGCCGCCGACAGCAGGAACGGCGCGGCGGCCAGCGCGGCGGCGGGGGTCGGGCCGACCACTCCGAAGGCCACCCCGGCCAGCGCGGGCCCGGCCAGTTTGGTCAGGCTGTCCGCGCCGGAGAGCCGGGAGTTGGCGGCGACCAACTGGTCGCGGCCGACCAGGGACGGCAGATAGGACTGGCCGCCGATGTCGAAGAAGACGGTCGCCGCGCCGGCCACCGCGACCGCGACGACGAGATGGGTCAGGGTGAGCCGGCCGGCCAGCGCGGCGACCGGCACACTGACGAAGGCCGCGAACCTGACCAGCTCCGCGGCGACCATCACACCCTTGCGGCGCACGTGGGCCAGGGCGACACCGGCGACCAGCCCGAGCGCGGGATAGGCGAGCCAGCCCGTCGCGGAGAGGACCCCCACCTGGGCGCTCGATGCGCCGAGACTGAGGATGGCGACGCTCTGCACGGTGAACGCGGTGAGCCGGTCCCCGAGGCCGCTCATCGTCTGACCGCACCAGAACCACCCGAACCCGCCGGGCAGTCCACCGGTCACGGCCCGCGCCCGTAACCCCGCGGAGCCCCCGGCTTCCTGAGCCCTCGCCGTGGGCCCGCTCATCCTCGGGCGGATCCACCCGAGGGCCCGCACGGTGCGTACGGGCGTAACGCGGCCGGTGCGTCCACGGCTGTCCTCATGACCCCTCCGAACTGCCCCCGAGGGGGTGCTGCGGATGCGTGCGAGCGGGCGTGATCGTGAGCGGTGCCGAAGGTATCTGAGAGCGCTTCCAAGGGTCAAGAGTGCTGCAGGGTACGGGAGTTGCCGGAGAGCAGTACGAGGCGACGGGCGCTCCTGACGCCGGTCGGCATCGACGGGGCACGGGGGCGATTGCATCGGAGGAAGGGGCGCACGACACTGGGGAAGCGGGGCCATGCCCAGTGAGGAAGTGCCCTATGCGTCAGAGCGACAACACCGGCGACGAATACGACCGGACCGATGACGACCGGAATGATGACGACCGGACCGGACGCGACCGGACCGAATACGACCGGACCGCATACGACCGGACCGAACGCGACCGGGACGAATACGACGGGCAGAACGCGGAGGTCGTTACGGCGGAACCGGACGACTACACCGAGGGTGATGTGGTCGACCAAGGGCCGTCGGACGTGTATCTGGATGTTCCGGTGCTCAATGTCGACGAGATTCATCTGGATGTGCAGGACTTGCGGGCCCATGTGTCCCTTCAGGCCGAAGTCCTCGATCTGCTCAAGCTGAATGTCGGCGCCGATGTCGCACTGGGTGCGGTCGACCTCGACATCACGGGTGTCGAGGCGCAGGCGCAATTGAAGGTCCGCCTTCATAATGTCGCGACCATCGTCAACCGCGTATTGACGACGGTCGACCGTAACCCCGAGATCCTGGAACAACTGAGCAGGGGTCTGGGGCACGCGGTCGAGGAGGTCGGTACGGGAGCGGGCGGCGCCGTCAAGGAGATCGGCAGGGGGACGGAGCACGCCGCGGAGAGCGTCGGGCGCGGCGCTGAGGCGGCCGTACAGGACGTCGGGCGCGGTGCGGGCGAGGCCGTTGAGGACGTCGGTCACGGGGCCGGTGAGGCCGTGGACGATGTCGGTCACGGGGCCCGCGAGGCCGTGGAGGATGTCGGGGAGAGCGCGGGCGCCGCTGTCGACGAGGTCGGCGGGGACGTGGGCGGGGCGGTCCGGAGCACCGGCCGGGAGGTGGGGGACGTCGCGGGGAGCGCGGGCCGGCAGGCCACCGACGCCGCTACCGACGCCGCCGGAGCCGCGACCGAGGCCACGGCGCAGGACGCGCCCGGTACGCCCGACCGGACACATCGGCGTCCCCGGAGAGCCGAGGGCGGCGGTGCGGCGCGGCGGCGGAGCGCTCCGGCGACGAAGGACGGCCGGAAGCCGGCCAGGGCCTCCGTGGCGCGCCGCGGAGGCTCGGGTGACCGGCGAGGGGGTACGCGGAGAGCCAGGACGGCCGCGCGCCGCGACGCGCACCGACGCTGATTCTCCGGGCCGTACATCCGGGCGGTTGCGCCCGAACTCCGGGTGATGCCCGGTGGAGCTGAGCGACGATCACCCGAATGGCGTTATACGGATGCGCGGAGCACAGTGGATAAAGGGGCGCGGCCGCGAGAAGAGCAACGAATCATCTCCCGCCGGTGGCATCCCCCTCCGTTTGTCGGAAGCCCCCTGTCTTCGGGAAGGTGAGTGGGCCATGACAGTCAACGAAGCCACATCGACAGCGATGTCGAAGGGCCACCATGGTGCCGTCGAGGGAAAGACGACGATCGCGGATTCGGTGGTGGCCTCCATAGCCGGTATCGCGACGCGTGACGCGTCCGGGGTCTACGCGATGGGCGGTGGAATTTCCCGGACGCTCGGAGCCGCCAAGGACCGCATGTCCCGGTCCGACGACGTCACACGCGGTGTGCGGGTGGAAGTCGGAGAGAAGCAGGCCGCGGTCGATGTCGGCGTGGTGGTGGAGTACGGATATCCGATCCCCCGGACCACCGAGGAAATCCGGTCGGGCGTCTCCGACGCGGTCGAGAGGATGACGGGGCTCGACGTCGTCGAGGTCAACATCGGGGTGCTCGACGTGCACGTACCGGGTTCGGACGACAACGACGACAACAGCGGCGACTCCTCCCGCACCCGGTGACGGTCGGCTTCGCCGCGACGCCCGAACGGAGAACGGCCGGGGTGGCACGGGCCGGTCGTACGCCGAGAACCTGGCGAAGGTGGATCACTCATGGAAGAACAGACGAAACTCGCGCTGGCGGCTGCCGTCCTCGGCGGATACGTACTGGGCCGGACCAAGAAGGGCCGGCTCGCCCTGGCGGTGGCCACCGCCGTGTCCGGGAGAGGCATCGGTCTCGACCCCCGGGAACTGGCGGCCGAGGGAGCGCGCCGTCTGGCGGAGGCGCCCCAGGTCGCGGGGCTGAAGGAGCAGTTCCGCGAGCAGGGCATGACAGCCGCGGGCAGCGCGCTCTCCGCGGTCACCGACCGGGCGATGGGATCGCTGGCCGACACGATCAGCGGCCGGGCGGAGCGCCTCGGTGACACGGACGGCGAGGCCGGCGAGGACGACGAGGACGGCGAGGAGGAGTTGACGGCCGAGGAGGAGGACCACGTGGAGGAGGCAGAGGAAGAAGAGGAACCGCGCCCCGCGAGGCGTCGACGCGCCTTCCGCTCCTCCGGCGGGTCGGCCTCCTCGGAACGTCGCGGCACCCGCCCCTCGTCGGCGAAGAAGGCCCCGGCCAAGAAGCCGACCGGGAAGAGGACGGAGAAGACCGCGTCCCACCGCTCAGGCCGCCGGAGGTGACCCGGCATGACCAGCACACAGAAGGCCCCACCCGATACGGCCCCCTCGAACGTCGACCGGCTGCGTGAGGAGATCGCCCACTACGCCGGCCTCCGACTGGAACGTACGGTCGGCCGGGTGGGCGACAAGCTGTCCGATCTGACGGGACAACTGACGGACATCGCGGAGAACGGCGGCCAACTGCCCGCGATCGGCTCCCGCATTCTGCACGGCGAGACACCCGTGCGCGCGCTGCTCTCCGACAAGGCGAAATCCGTCAAGGACTCCGTGATGGACAAGGCCAAGGACCTGACGGGCGGCGGCCGGCCGGGCAGCGGGGACGTGAAGGTGACGAACATCGTCGAAGTCCTCGACGTGGGCGTGCCGTTGAGGACGGCGTACGACCACTGGACCGCGTACGACGAATTCGCCGGTTTCACCAAGGGCGTGGGCAACGCGTCGAAGGACGACGACGACCAGGCGGCGAGCGACTGGACGACCAAGGTGGGCCCCTCCACCCGGAGTTTCCGGGCGACCACCCTGGAACAGATCCCCGACGACCGGATCGTCTGGACGTCCGAGGGTGCGAAGGGGACCACGCAAGGGGCCGTCAGCTTCCACGAGATGGCGCCCAACCTGACCAGGATCGTGCTCGTGGTCGAGTACTACCCGTCCGGGTTCTTCGAGAAGACCGGCAACATCTGGCGGGCTCAGGGACGCCGCCTGCGGCTGGACTTCAAGAACTTCCAGCGGTACGTCACGCTCACCGACGAGGAGCCGGAAGCCTGGCGCGGCGAGATCCGGGACGGCGAGGTCGTCCGTACCCACGAAGAGGCGATGGAAGAGGAGCGGAACGGCGACGGGGCCGAGGAAGAACAGGAACAGGAACAGGAGAAGCAAGAACAGCAGGAGAAGCAGGAACAGCAGGAGAAACGGTCCGCCTAGCGCTGTGTCGAGGGCAGTCGCAGAAGCCGTTCGATCGTGCGCAGGACGCCGTCCTCGTTGTTGGAGGGAGCCGTGTACCGGGCACGGTCCAGGACGTCCGGGTGGGCGTTGGGCATGGCGAAGGACCACTCGGCGGCGTCGAGCATCTCCAGGTCGTTGAGGTAGTCGCCGAACACCAGCGTCTGGGCGGGGGTGATGCCCAGGTCCTCCTGGACGCGCCTCAGGGCGGCGCCCTTGTTGGCGGTGCGGTTCATCACGTCGATCCAGTGCTCGCTGGAGACGACCACCTGATGGGTGTCGGTGAACTCGCCGAGAGCCGGTGCGGTGGTGAGGGCGGCGGGGCCGAAGTCGAACAGGGCTATCTTGTTGATCTCGTCGTCGACGGCCGTGGCGTCCTCGACGCTCCGGTGGGCGACGTAGTACTTGGCCACCTGGGCCAGGAAGGCTTCGTCGGCGCGTTCCGTGTAGGCGTGATGTTTGCCGCAGACCACGGCCCCCACGTCGATGCCCTCGTCGGCGAGGCCGCGTACCTTTTTGACGAGCCGGGCGGCCACGGCCGGGTCCAGGGGGTCGGAGGCGAGTTCCCTGCCGTCGCGGACCACCTGGGTGCCGTTCTCCGCGATGAAGACCATGCCGTCGTCGACGCCGCTGAAGAGCCCGGCGAGAGTCGCGTACTGGCGGCCGCTCGCCGGGCAGAACAGGACCCCGCGTTCCCGCAGCAGCGCCAGGACCCGGCGCAGCCGCGGGGGCGGGCTGCCCGCGTCGTCCAGGAGGGTGCCGTCCATGTCGGTGACGATCAGCCTGATGTCGACCGGCTCGGTGGGCAGGTCCTGGTGTGCGACGGGTGAGTACATGGTTCCGTTCTCTGCTGGTGACTCTGCTCAGCGCTCAGCGTAGTGGCCCGGCCTGATCAGGATCGTACGGAGATACGGGCCGATTCAGGCCAGGGACTATTCGGGGACTTCTTGGTGAGAGCTGATTGCAACGTATCCGTTGCTGCGTGAGACGGCTGCGAGGTGGGGTCGTCGATCCTCGGGTGGCATCCGATGGTTTCGGCGAGCCCTCGTACTCGTGATGCGTAGGTCTCGGGTTCGAATCCCGAAGGCGGCTCCATGGTGAACCCCGGGTCAGACCTATGACCTGGGGTTTTTCTTTTGATTGACCTTGGCATTCGGGTAGATCGGACACTTGTGGACTGTGCATCGCAATGCGTTGGTCGCAGGTTCGCTCTCTGTCGCTAACGAGCCGCGAAGAGGATTTGACCTGCGGTTTTGGCGCATTGAGCCCTTCGGCTGGCCATGCAGGCAATGCTCCGGTGGACAGTCGGTGGACAAGCGTGCGTGACGGCTTGTCAGAACCGCCTCGCCGCCCCTGGGGGAGCCGAGGGTTTCGGGTGCCTTGGGAAGGGTGGTCGGCGGCGTAGGGCTTGTGCTGTTCCGACAGGCTGGGGAAACCCTGGCTGCCGAGGGGCGACGTCACTGGTGAGGTTTCCCGCCGCAGCGTCGCCCACGGACGGGACCTCCATCCGTGGGAGGACCGGCAGGCAGGCCGGAGTGCGGCGGAGGTGACAGCGTTGGTGGCGGACGAGGCGATGACACAGCGCCTGCTGGGTTGGCTGGTGCCCGACGGTGACCCGCTCGTCGCGCTCTCGGCGGCTGAGGTCGAACGGTTCTGCTGGTATGAGCTGCCTCGCAAGTGGCACGCGGACACCCCTGAGCAGCGGCGGGCTGTCGCCGTCCTGGCCGACCTGCTGACCGGAGTCGGCCGCGTTCGGGCCGCGGCGGTGTGCACGAGCGGGACCACCGCCCAGGTGCTGGCGGCCTGGCAGTGCTCCGAGGAGGCGGGCTTCGCGGCCTACCGCAAGGCCGCGGCCGCCTCGCCCACGACCCCGCCGGACGTACCCGAGCTGAGCTGGGGGCAGGTCATGGGCACCCGGGAAGCGCTGGCCCGTGCCAGCTTCGAACGGCGACTGGAGCAGGCTCTGGACGAGGGCGAGCTCGACCTGGACGCGCGTACGTTCCCGGCCGCGCGCCGTCGGTTCGTCCAGCACTGGCTCGCCACTGCGCAGCCCGTGTTCGAGGGCCGCGCCCTGCTCGCAGCCGTCCTGCCTGTCATGGAGGAGTCGGCTGCGGCACCTGTGGACATGGCTGAGCCGCTGCGGTGGTTGCTGGAACAGATCGGTGAGGGCGTCACCCTGACCCAGGCCGGCTACCTGCCACGGGAACGGGAGTGTCTAATATCAACGGGTCTGGCCCGTTAAGGGTTGGCACACCCCTACGTCGAGCAGGTGAGGGCGTGCGGCCCGCAGGCACGTCGCCTGCGGGCCGCATGTCACTCGGTGTGCCGGAACGACCTCAAGAGACGTGCGTCGTGGCAGCTGCCGCCACGGAACCGATCGGTGAGCAGGTGGCTTTGAGACCGCCGTTGTCCACCGTCAGCTCCGACGGTGTGAAGGTCACATCCCCAGGCGCCGAGAGGCTCACCTGCGCGGTCCCACCCGAAAGGACAGGGACGGTCCCCTGCGGAATCTCCTCAGGATTCGTCAGTCCAGTTGCCGTGACGGCTCCCGATCCGGCACCTCCCACGGTGACCACCATCTGAGCGGTGACAGATTTAGCGGGAACGGTCCCCGTGGTCTTGGTCCCATGCTCGACGGCGACCTGAAGCGTCACCGTGTCGCCCGTGTTGGCCGTCGCCGGAGCAGTGATGGTGATCTTCTCCGTGACCTCCAATGTCTGGCCGCCGGCGGCACATGAGTATGTGGTGGACACCGTGTCGGCCATCGCGGTACCAGCCCCGATTCCCGTGACCAGACCCAGTACTGCGCCGGTCATCGTAAGGCCTGCCGCAGTCCTGCCGATTGCGCGCATGACACACTCCTCTGCCGAGAATGCCGCAGCGCATCGAAGCGGCACCCTCACGTAGTCGTTATTCCTCGCGCAGCCTAGGAGTGACATGGTCAACTCAATACTCACTATTGAGCAACGTGATCGCGACCTCGGTGATCAAGTTCTTCGGCGCGGGCACGGCCGCGAAGGAGTTGTCCGTCGTGGCCGGGCTGGTCGTCGGCGCGGACAGCATCGACGACCCGGATGTCCGGCGCCGCGGTGGCCTGTCCCGCCTGTTCGGCCGGGTGCGAGCTCCATCCACGCTGGGCAACTTCCTGCGCGCCTTCATCTGGGGACATGTGCGCCAACTCCATTCCGCCACACGGGCGTTCACCTGCAACCTGGCCGCGCACACCGACCTGGTGCCGAAAACGGACGAGGTGGTGTTCGTCGACATCGACTCCAACGTCAAGCAGGTCCACGGGCCGGCCAAGCAGGGCGCCTCCTTCGGCTAGGCCAAGGCCCGCGGCCCGCACTTCCAGATCGTCACCGTCAAGACATCCACCTGCGCGCCAGTCATCGTCGCCGCCAGACTGCGCAAGGGCTCGGCAGGCTCCGGCAGGGGAGCTGCGAGTCGGCTGCGTGAGGCCCTGGCCACGGTGCGGGCGATGGGTATCACCGCGCAGATCATCGTCCGCGCCGATTCCGTGTATTTCTCCCACAAGGTCGTCGACGCCTGCCGCACGGCCGGCGTGCGCTTCTCTCTGGCGGTTACGGTCAAGAAGACGATCCGCGAGGCCATCGGGAACATCGCCGAGGACGCCTGGGCGCCGATCGAGTACACCGACGCCATCTGGGACGATGAGGAGGGACGCTGGGTCTCCGACGCGGAGCTCGCCAGATCCCCTTCACTGCGTTCCCACACCATGGCCCGGCTCATCGTGCGACGCGTGAAACGTCTCAACCCCAAAAACGTCCCCGAAGGCCAGGCCGAACTGTTCGGCGTCTGGCGCTACCACGTCATCTTCACCGACAGGCGCTTTACCCTCGGCCAGGTCGAGCCGGTGCATCGCGGACACGTCGTGTCGAACAGGCCTTCGCCGAGCCGGGGACTCCACGCTCGGCCGTCTGCCCTCGGGGAGGTTCACCGCGCACGCCACCTGGTTGGCTCGGGCCGCCACCTACAACCTCACTCGCGCCAGCGGCCCTCTCGTCTCTGTCTTCCACGCCAGGGCACGGACCGGAACCATCCAGGCTCAGGGAACTCGGCTGCACCAGGTTAACCTCGCGCTTTCCCGAGGAGGGCTGTCCGGCTGGTGATCAGGAAAGCAGAAAGTGCCTCTAATGGGAGCTGCCGGGTCCGGGAGAGACTCGGTGCCGTAGCCGCCAGCAGGCGAGCACTATGTGCCTCGGAACCGTTCGAGTTCTGTGGTCAGACCGTGCCCCTGCTGGTCGGCCGGAAGGCCAGACCGCTGATGGGGTGGCGTGCCCGCCGAGCATGGCGTGAGCACTGGATCCATTAGGGAGCGCGCGAGTCTTCCGCAGGCTGCACCAGCAAGCGAAGTACCTGACCAGGAGAGCAAGTTGCTGTTCATCGGCGACGACTGGGCCGAGGACCACCACGACATCGAGGTCCAAGACGCAACCGGCAGGAAGCTGGCAACCGCCAGACTGCCCGAGGGTGTGGAAGGCATCGTCAAACTCCACGAACTTGTTGCGAAGCACGGAGGTGACATCCTCGATGCCGGCCAGGTGGTGGTGAGCATCGAGACCGACCGTGGCCCGTGGGTGCAAGCCCTGCTCGCCACCGGCTACCAGGTCTATGCGGTGAACCCGAAGCAGGCCGCCCGGTTCAAGGAGCGGTACGGCACGTCGGGCGCCAAGAGCGACAAGGGCGACGCCCACGCGCTCGCCGACATGGTTCGCATCGACCGCGACCAGTTGCGGCCGATCGCCGGGGACACCGAACAGGCCCAGGCGGTCAAGGTCGTCGCCCGCGCCCACCAGAGTCTGATCTGGGAGCGCACCCGCACCTTCCAGCGGCTGCGTTCCGCGCTGCGTGAGTACTTCCCCGCCGCCCTCAACGCCTACGCCGATCTTTCGCTGACCAGCACGGATGCGATGGAGCTGCTGGTCAAGGCACCGACACCGCAGGCCGCGGCGAAGCTGACCCGCACGCAGATCGGGCGCTCAACCTGCCCAGACTCCGAAAAACCCCACCAGCAGTCACCACAAAGGGTCCGTCAGCAAGCTGACGGACCCTCATGAACGATCGAGGTTAATGGCCGTTGCTTCCAGTGGAGCCGGCGAGGACGATTATGCCGAGTGCCGGAGTACTGGTTCTCCTTCGTTCGGGTCCGTGGCGAGGAAATCCGAAGTAGAGGCGGAATCGACGAGCAGTGTGCCGTCCGGCAAGCGTCTGACGAGACCGAGGCCGTTGAAGTTCTTGAGGAAGAAACCTATCCGAGACCGGGTCGTCCCCACCATGGCGGCCAGTTCGTCGTGGGTGATCCGGGCGTCGATATGCTGCCACTGGGAGTCCTGCTCGGCAAAGCGGTCGGACAAGTTCAGCAGGATTGCCGCGAGCCGGTACTCGCACTTCATGGTGACCAGGTGCTTTATCATGCTTTCACGCTCGCGGATGCGCTGGGCCAGATGCTGGCTCCAGTACTGGAAGAGGTCGGGGTCGCTACACAGGCTGCGTACGAAGTCCCGGCGGTTAATACGCAGTACACGGCTGTCCAGTATGGCAGTGGCGGACTCTTCGTGCACGGATGGAATCAGCGAGAGTGCGCCCAGGATGTCGCCGCGCCGACATATGTCCAGGATGCATTCCTTTCCGCTGTGCGCGCTGGTGGTCAGTTTGATGCCGCCATGGATGATGAGGAAGAGGTCATCGATGGTCTCGCCGCAGGTGTAAAGGTTGTAGCCCCGCTCCAGAGTGATCGGGGTCAACGATATCTTGTAGATTTCTCTGTTCTGCAGCAGGTGTAAATGTAGGGCGGACTTGTCAAACTGAACACGCTGCATGAAAACTCCCCGTGAGTTATTTTCTGTACAGTGCGGCGGTGTTGTTTGTGTTCGTTTTTAAAAAGAAAAACCAAAAAAAGAAGCGATCTTATTTTCAAGTTTTGTGT
>NZ_JBHZDA010000021.1:51867-64382 GCF_042755665.1 Streptomyces sp. NPDC059142 | reverse complement strand
GGGGGGGGTGGGGTGTGTCGCTCCCCCCCCACACCCCCCACCTGTCTTTGTAATGGGTAGATCTTCTCCTTGTTCGACATCATTGTGACGAATTTTTCAATTCGTTTGACGCGCGTTTCGGTCTTTTTGGCGCTTTGGATTCGGTACAGAATGGCGTAGCGGTTCTTGCTGTCCAGAGTCGCAAAGAACTCCGCCGCCGCGGGCTCCTCGCGGAGTGCCGCTTCGAAGTCGTCTGGCACGGTCATCTTGCTCTGGGAGGCGTACGCCGCCTCCCAGCGTCCGTCGGCCTTTGCGGCATCGATCTCCCGCTGACCCGCAGGCCGGATTGCGCCCGCGGCGGCCAGTCGCTCCACCCGCTCCCGGTTGGCCTGAGACCAGGGGCTCTTCTTGGTACGAGGAGTGAAGCGTTGCTGCCAGTACTGGTCGTCGACCTTGTCCCGCTGGCTGTCGATCCATCCGAAGCAGATGGCGCAGTCGAGCGCTTCTGCGTAGGTGACGCTCGGAATGCCGGTGGCATTCTTGGCGATCTTGACCCATACTCCGGACGCGCTTCCGTGGTGCTCCTCCAGCCACTGTTCCCACTGCGTCTGGTCCTCGAAAAAGATGATCGGTTCGCTCATCCCTCGATCCAATCACAAGTGCGTGAGGGGGGTATATGTCCGTCACGGATTTATGGCAGGTGCACGCGGACTGCGACGTCGTCCTCCCATGTGCGCCCGGGATCGCCCTGTACCGCGACAGCGAGGAGGCCACCGTGCTGAACCGGCCATTGCCGGAAGGTGTACCCGGAATGCTGGGGGCCGGCGGCGAGAGAGCGCAGGACCGGCCTGCCCATTCCGACATCGAACTCGCAGGCGGTCATCGGGAACCGTATCCCGGTCCCGATCGCCTTGAGATACGCCTCTTTCAGGGTCCAGTAGCGGAAGAACAGTTCCTGGCGCCGGCCCGGGGGAGCCAGGCCGAACTCGCGCTGCTCGCGTGCGGACAGCACCGAGCGGGTGAGCCGGTGCAGCGGCAGCACCCGGCCGGGGCGCTCCACATCCACACCGCAGCGTGCGTCGCGGGTCACCACGCACGCCACCATTCCCTCCGTATGGGACAGATTGAACCTCAAAGAGCGGGCGCGGGCCGGGTGGTGCACCTCGGGACGGCCGAGGCTCGAGCGCAGGAACCGCCACTCGTCCGGGCGCACCTGGGGCTCGGCCGCGCTGAGAGACTGTCGCACCAGGCCCCACGCGGCGGTGTACAGCGCACGGTCCTGGGCACGGCGCAAGGTGTCCCGACGGGCCAGTTCGCCGTCGCTCAGGGTCCACTCGACGTCAGTGGGGCGCACGCCGTCGCGGGCTGCCGCGTCGTCGGCCACCGGCCGGCACCACACGTGCGCCACCGTTTCCGTGTACCCCATCGCCCGCGCACCTCCTCACTACCTCGCGGCCATGCCGGAGCGTCTCGAACCCGTGGGTACTCGTCCTCGGCTCCGCCAGGAAGCCGCAGTACGTGCACGCAAGGGGATAAGAGCGATTTTTGCCCCCGTCCGTTCGCACAGTCTCAGCTCCCGGAGGTTCAGTCGACTGCGCAATAGTGCGCAGTCATCGCTCGGTCGGCGGGGGCATGATCGGCGCCGGTCAGACGGACGCCGGTGCGCTCCGGCAGACGGGAGAGCGGCATGGGCGTCGGAATCAAGGCCCTTCATCCGTACGTGGGGCGGAGCTGCGTCGACATCAGGACGCTGTATGAGTCGCGGGGCCACGACATGAGCCGCTTCGGCAACCTCATGATGAGCCGCAAGTCGGTCAACATGCCGTTCGAGGACGCGGTGACCAACGCGGTCAACGCGGCCCAGCCGCTGGTCCGGCGCCTCACCCCGGCGGAACGCGACCGGATCGAGGCAGTCGTGGTGGCCACCGAATCCGGCGTCGACCTGGGCAAGTCGATCAGCACCTATGTGCACCACTACCTCGGACTCGGCTCCCGCTGCCGCTCCTTCGAGGTCAAACAGGCCTGCTACGGCGGTACCGCGGCACTGCACACCGCCGTGGGCATGGTGCACGCCAGCCCGTTCGACGACGCGCTCGCCTTGGTCGTCGCCGCCGACTCCGCCGGGGTGCCCGCGCTCGGCGAACAGTGGGAGGGCGCCGAGGGCGCCGGCGCCGTCGCCATGCTGGTCGGGCGCGGGGCCACCGCGCTGGAGATCGACCTCGGCGCGAGCGGCTGCCACACCTTCGAAGTGATGGACACCTTCCGCCCCGGCCCCGGCATCGACGTGGTCAACCAGGACGTGTCCATGCTGGCCTACCTGGAATGCCTGCAGAAGGCGTTCGAGGCCTACCACGAGCGGGTCGACGGCGCCGACATCGTCGACAACTTCGCCTACCTGGCCTTCCACACTCCTTTCGTCGGCATGGTGCGCGGCGCCCACCGGCGGCTGCTGCGCCAGCAACGGCAGGCGGGCCAGCACGAGGTGGACGCCGACTACGAACAGCGGGTCCGCCCGTCCCAGCGGTACGGCGCCGAGGTCGGCAACATCTTCTCCGCCTCGCTCTATCTGGCCCTGTGCTCCCTGCTCCGGCACGGCAGCTTCCCGCAGCCCCGGCGCATCGGCCTGTTCTCCTACGGTTCCGGCTGCGCCTCGGAGTTCTTCAGCGGCGTCGTGCACCCCCGGGCCGTGGACGACCTCGCCGCCTTGGGAGTCGAAGAGGCCCTGGCCGACCGGCGGCCGCTCACCGTCGGCGAGTACGACAAGGTCGCCGCCGAGGGCGACCGCGCACAGTTCGGGGTCCGGGACGCCCACTTCGACCTCGACGCGTACGGGGAGCTCGGCGAGGACTTCGCAGGGCGCGGGCTGCTGGTGCTGGACCGGATCGAGGGCTACCACCGCAAGTACGGGTGGACCTGATGACCCTTCACCCCACCGGACCCGCCGTACTCGTCGACCGCGACGGACCGGTCACCCGCCTCGTCATCAACCGTCCGCACCGGCAGAACAGCCTCACCGCCGACGACGTCCGGCTGCTGCGTGACGCCTTGGAAACGGCCGCCGCAGACCCGCAGACCCGGGCCGTGGTCCTCTCGGGCAGCGGCGGCACACTGTGCACGGGCATGGACCTCGCATCGGTGTCCACCGAGGGGGACTCCCTGGGCGGCGGCGAGTTCTTCGACCTGCTGCACCGGCTCACCGACATCCCCGTGACCGTGATGGCGGCGATCGACGGCCAGGCCCTGGGTGGCGGCGTGGGCCTGGCCGCGGCCTGCGACCTGGTGGTCGCCACCGAGCGCAGCTCCTTCGCACTGCCTGAGGCACTCTGGGGGCTGCTGCCCTGCAACATCCTGCCGTTCCTGGTGCGCCGTACCGGTTTCCAGCGGGCCTACGCCATGACCCTGTCCACGGCGCCGGTCATGGCGGCCGACGCGCGGACCTTCGGACTTGTCGACGTGCTGGAGGGCGCGCACGGACAGCAACTGCGCAGGCTGCTCGGCCGGGTCGGCAAGCTGGACCGGGCGACCATCGGCGCGGCCAAGACGTACTGCGCGAGCCTGTCCCCGATCCCGGACACCGCGCGCGCCCACGCCGGAGAGGTGTTCGCCGGACTGCTGGGTTCGCCGGCGGTGCGCGCCAGGATCGACAACTACGTGCGCCACCAGCGGATGCCCTGGGAGGTGTGACCCGTGCCGACTGCGCTCGCCTTTCCCGGGCAAGGCGCGCTGCGCGGTCAGACCGGTGCCGATCTGCTCGATCGGTACCCCGACCTGGCGGCGCAGGCCGAACAGATCCTTGGCCACCCACTGCGCGCCGTGCTCACCGCCGAGCCCGACAGCCCCTGGCGGCACCTCACCTGCGTACAGCCGACGCTCTTCGTCCTCACCCGTCTCGCCGCGCTCGATCTGCCACGACCTGACTACCTGGTCGGGCACAGCATGGGCGAACTGACAGCACTCTGCCACGCCGGGTCGGTCGACTTCGCCACCGGACTGCGCCTCGTCCTGGCCCGGGCCCGGCTGATCTCGCAGTGCCCGGTGCCCGGCGGGATGCTGGCGGTCACCGGCATCGGCGTGGGCGAGCTGACGGGGGTGATGGCGGCCGAAGGCTTCGCGGATCTCGACATCGCCAATCTCAATGCCCCGGACCAGACCGTGTTGGCCGGTCCGACCGGTTCCCTGCGCGCGCTCGGCACGGTCCTGCGCAGTGGCGGCACGGCCAAGGCGACACTCATCGACGCACCCAACCCCGGTCACTCCCGCTACATGGCAGGCGCGGCTGCCGGGTTCGCCGAGATCCTCGCCGAGGTGACGTTCGCCGCCCCGCGCATCCCGGTGATCTCCAATGTGACGGCCCGTCCACACAGCCCTGCGCGGCTGGCCGAGCTGCTCGCTCAGCACCTGTACCGGCCCGTCCACTGGTCCGCCAGCATGACCTATCTCCACGCCGCCGGAGTCACGGAACTCCGCCAAGCCGGTGCCGGCGGACTGCTGCCCCGTCTGTGGACCGCCTGCACGGCGCCGGACGCCACACGTGTGGCTCCCCGGGACGCTCAGGAGTGAGCGTGGCGCGCGCCGGTGCGCTTATAGCGTGCGCCCCGGAACAGCTACCACCGGACGACAGGGGTGAGCGTGGCGCACAACGAGAAGGTACAGATGGTCCTCCTCTCGGCGGCCGACGAGGAGCGGCTGGTGCGCCTCGCCCGCCTCTACCGGGACTTCCTCGACGACGCGGCGGACGGCGAACAGGATCTTGATCCCGCCGACATCGCGTTCACCAGCCAGGTCGGGCGGGTGCCGCTCGGCCACCGTCTCGCCGTACTCTGCCGCACCGTCGCGCAGTTGCGGGCAGCACTGGACGACGTGGTGCACGCGCGGTCGTCGGCGGCGGTGCGGCGCTCCGTGGTGCACGTCGTCCCGCCGTACACCGCCCGGGCGACGGTGGTCGCCGACGAGCAGGAGGCGCTGGCGGCCTGGCTGGCCGGACAGGACGTCGACTGGCGCCGCCTGTGGACGGCGCCGGGCCGCCGGGTGGCGTTGCCGTCCTACCCGTTCGACGATTCCGGCAGTGCCACCGGCACGGGCGGCCAGGACAGTGCCGCTGCTCCCCCCGGGCCTCCGGCGCCTGCCGACGGAGGCTGGGCGAGCGCCTACCTCTGCCGGGTGTTCGCCGAGACCGCCGGACTGGCCGTCGAGGAAGTGCACCCCCACGCCGCGCTGGAGGAACTGGGTCTCAGCTCCTTCCTGATCACACGGCTCAACACCCGGCTGGAGAACGATCTGGGGGAACGGAGCCGGACACTGTTCTTCAAGTACGGGACCCTCGCCGACATCGCCGCCGTCCTGGCCACCCGGCACAGCGGCCCGCCCGGCACGACCGGCCCCTCTGCCTCTCTGGCTGACGAAGCCCGGCCCCCCGCCCACGCGGTCTCCGCAGCGGACCACACCCCCGCAGCCGATCGCGCCCCAACGCCCGCGTCCCCCGGCACGCATCGACGTGTCGGTGCGGAGCCGCTGGCCATCGTAGGAATGTCCGGGCGGTTCCCCGGCGCAGCGTCCCTGGCGGAGTTCTGGGAGCGGCTGCAGAGCGGGACCTGCACCGTCGGCCCGGTGCCTGCCGACCGGCTCCGGCCGGGCTGGCCCGCCTCCCTGATGCACGGCGGTTACCTCGCAGAAGTGGACCGGTTCGACCCGCTGCTGTTCGGCATCACCCCCCGCCACGCCGAGCTGATGGATCCCCAGGAGCGGCTCTGCCTGGAGGCCGTCTGGGAGGCCCTGGACGACGCCGGCTACCCGGCCGGGCGCCTGCGCACCGACCACGGCTCCCGGGTCGGGGTCTACGTCGGTTCCATGTACAACGAGTACCCGTACTTCGGAGTCGAGCAGAGCCTGCTCGGTGTGGCCGCGGACAGCGGCTCCACCGTGGCAGGCATCGCCAACCGGGTCTCGTATGCCTTTGACCTGCACGGACCGAGCATGACCGTGGACACCATGTGCTCGGCCTCCTTGGTGGCGCTGCATCTGGCCGCCCGCGCGATACGCGCCGGCGAGTGCGAGGCCGCCGTGGTCGCAGCGACGAACCTCTCGCTGCACCCCAACAAGTTCCGCCAGATCGACCGGTTGGGCGGTGCGTCCAGTGACCAGCTGTGCCGCAGCTTCGGCCGGGGCGGTGACGGCATGGTTCCCGCCGAGGCGGTCGGCGCCCTGCTGCTCAAGCCCCTGTCTGCCGCCGAGGCGGCCGGGGATCGGGTACACGCCGTGGTGGCGGGCACCGCCGTGGTCAACGCGGGGCGGACGAACGGCTGGATCGTGCCGAGTCCTGCCTCGCAGGCCGAGGTCGTACGGCAGGCCCTCGCCGATGCCGGGCTGGCCCCGCGTGACATCGGGTACCTGGAGGCGCACGGCGCGGGAACCGCGCTGGGCGACCCGATCGAGGCCGACGGACTGCACCGGGTCTTCACACGTGACGCACTCGGCCAAGGGGCTCTGCCGATCGGCTCGGTGAAGTCCAACATCGGACACGCCGAGGCGTCGGCCGGCCTGGCCGGCATCGCCAAGGTGGTGCTCCAGTTCACGCACCGCACCCTGGTGCCGTCCCTGCACGCCGACGAGCTCAACCCGGACATCGACTGGGCCGAATCCCCGTTGCGGGTCCAGCGGTCACTGGAGCCGTGGGCCACCCAGGACGGGACGCTACGCCGGGCCGGAGTCAGCTCGTTCGGCGCCGGCGGTACTCTCGCCCACGTCATCCTGGAAGAACCGCCCGCACACCTGGCCCCTGACGTCCCGTCTGCCCCCGCTCCGCCGGCGCCGACGGTGATCATGCTGTCCGCCTACGACGAGGACCGCCTCCGCGAGGTCATCTCGCGACTGCTGGCGCACCTGCGCGAGCAGCCGGACACCGACCTGGCCGACCTGGCCTACACCCTCGCCGAGGGGCGCCACCACCTGCGGGAGCGCGCGGCCGTGGTGGTCTCCGACACCGGCGAACTCGCCGACAGGCTGAGACGTCACCTGGACGGTGACGCCACCGCGCTGCTCCGTGGCCGGGTGCCGTCGGGCCGAGCGCCGGGCGAGCCGGTCCGCGGTGGAGCACCGGACGAACTCGCCCGTCGGTGGATCGCCGGACAGCCCGTCGTCCCGGAACGACCGACCGGACGTCGGCCCCGTGTCGTGACGCTGCCCGCGTACCCGTTCGCCCGTACCCGCTGCTGGCTGCCCGAGCCCGCCGCTGCGCCCGCACCGCCCGAGCCCGACCCCTCCGGAGAGTTGCCGCTGTACCGCAAGACCTGGCATCCGGCCGGTCCGGTGGGCGCACCCGGCGCCCTGCCGGGCAGCCTGCTGTGCGTGTACGGCAAGGGCAGCCGCGACCTGGCCGATGCCCTCGTGGCGCGGGTCGGCGCCGACCGGGTCCACCTGATAAGGGAGGACACCGGCGACGGTGAGGCGCACGGAACCCTCACCGGCTCCTCGGGCGCGGACCTAGCGGACCGGGCCCTCGCGGCGCATCCCGATCTGGCCGCCGTTGTCGACCTCGCCGACATCGGCCGTACCCCTGGCGGCGCCGGCCCATGGCAGGTGCGTCTGGCGCTGCTCCGGCGGCTGATCGCGGCCGGCGCCGGGCGCCGTGCGGCCGGGCGCACCACACCGACGCACGTAGTGCACGCAACCCGCGGGCGACGTGCGGTCGGCGGGGCACAGAGCGGGTGTGCCGGGGCCCGGATGGCCGGCGTCGTCCGCCTCCTCGGTGCCGAGACCGGCCACCTCACCGGCATCACCGTCGACCTCGACGACACCGACCGGGACCCAGGTGCCCAGGCCGCCGAACTGCTGTCGGCGCTCACCGGCAACGCGTACGGCGAAGTCGTCCACCGGCGCGGCGTGCGCCACCTGCCGACGCTGACCCCGCTGACCGGCCCCCGCCTCCCGGCGCCCCGGTTGGACCACTACGGGACCTATCTGCTCACGGGTGCCACCCGCGGCATAGGCGCCCGCGTCGCCCGGCACCTGGTCGCACGCGGCGTCCGCCATCTCGCCCTGCTCGGCGCCCGGTCGCTGCCCCCGGCGGTCCGCTGGGACGACCCGGAGCTGAGCGCCAGGGCGCGCGCCGCCGTGGAGACCGTGCGCGCGCTGGAAACCGCCGGAGCACGAGTGCACGTACACCGCGGATCCCTGCTGGACCGCCCAGGGCTGGAGGACTTCCTCGACCGGGTACGGGAGGACAGCGGACCGGTGCGCGGAGCGGTGCACTGCGCCGCCGTGACTCCCGCCGTGGGCCCCTTCGCCGGGCGCACACCGAGCGACATCCAGCGGGTGTTCGAGCCCAAGGCCGACGGGCTGGAGATCCTTTACCAGCTGTGCCTGCCCGACCGGCCCGACTTCCTGGTGGCCTTCTCCTCACTGGCCGCGGTGGTGCCGCCGGTGGCCGCCGGGGTACTGGAGTACGCGGCGGCCAACAGCTTCGTGGACGACTTCGCGGAGCGCCTGGCGGCGGACACCCCCTGGGTGCACTCGGTGGCCTGGCCGATGTGGCGCGACAGCGGGGCCCGGCCGGGCGCCGACAACCCCGGCGAACGGTTCGGCCTGGACGCGGCCGGGGACGACGAGGCGCTGCACGTCCTCGACCGGATCATCACGTCCGGCACCGGCGGACCCGTGGTCGCCCTGCGCGCGCTGCGCGGTGCGGACCCCGCCGACCTGATCAGGCTGCCCTCCACCGAGCCCGCCGCGCCGCCGCCCGCCGCGTCACCCGAACCGTTGCCTCCGTCCGCCCCGGCAGCGTGGCCGGACGACCGTCGTCCCGTACCCGCCTGGCTGTGCGACATCTTCGCGCGCGTGGTCGGCATCCCGGCCGACGACTTCGACCCGACCGTGGAGTTCGCCGAACTGGGAGTGGAGTCGGTGATGCTCGGCGAACTCCTCGATGCGATCGAACAGCACGTGGGCCGGCCGCTGGACCCGGCACTCCTGCTGGAGTACAGCACGCTGCGGACCCTGGCGGACCGGTTGGACGCCCTGGTGCCGTCGCAGCCGGTAGGCGCGCGCGAACAGGCTCCGACCGACGAGCCGTTGCAGGAGCAGGACCCGCACCCGGAGCCGCGTGTGGATGATGCCGTACGGCAGTCGCCGCACCCCATCGCAGTGCCGAGGGCCCGGGACACCGAACCGGAGCCAGTCCGGCGTACACCGCGGGACCGGGACGCCGTCGCCGTGATCGGCATGGCTTGCCGACTGCCCGGCGCACCGGACGTCGCGACCTTCTGGCGCAACCTGAGAGCCGGACACCTGGCCGTCGCCGAGGCGCCGCCAGAGCGCTGGGACGTGTCCAGGTTCCACCGGCCCACCGCGCGGACCGGTCACACCGTCGGCAAGTGGGGCGGTTTCGTCGAGGGCATCGAGGAGTTCGACCCGGGCCACTTCGGCCTGACCGACGTCCAGGCCCAGTACCTCGACCCGGTCATCCGGCTGTTCCTGGAGAGCACCGCCGACTGCCTGCGCGACGCCGGTCTGGAGGGGCCCGAACTCGCGGGCCATGACGTCGGCGTGTTCGCCGGCGCACGCGGCTCCGGGTACGCCGCGCGCGGGGAGATCCGCGCCGAGGTGCCCGAGTCCGACCCCAACTTCGTCGCCTCCCACGTCGGCCAGCACTTCGACCTGCGCGGCCCCCACCTGGTGGTGGACAGCGCCTGTTCGTCGTCCCTGGTGGCGATCCACCTGGCCTGCCAGAGTCTGCGCAGCGGGGAGACCGAGATGGCCCTCGCGGGCGGTAGCAGCGTGCTGCTCGACGAGGAGCCGTTCCTGGAGTTCTCCGCGGCGGGCGCGCTGTCGCCGACCGGCCGGTGCGCCGCGTTCGACCGGCGTGCCGACGGGTTCGTGCCCGGTGAGGGCAGTGTGGTGCTGCTGCTCAAGCCGCTGCACGCCGCCCTGCGCGACGGAGATCCGGTGCGCGGCGTCATCGAGGGCTCGGCGGTCACCAACGACGGCCGGACCATGGGGCTGACCACGCCGAACCCGGCCGCGCAGGCAGCCGCCGTGCGCCGGGCGCTGCGCGGCGCCGGGCGCTCGCCCGGAGAGGTCGGCATGATCGAGGCGCACGGCACCGGCACGGCGATCGGCGACCCGCTGGAGTTCCGGTCCCTGCGCACGGTCTTCGACGAGGACACGTCGCCGCGCCCCGGGCCGTGCCTCCTCGGTTCGGTCAAGACCAACGTGGGCCACCTGCTGCACGCGGCCGGTGCGGTAGGGCTGCTCAAGGCACTCCTCGCGGTCGAGCACGGTGTCGTACCGCCGACGCTTCACTGCGAAAGCCCCAACCCCCGCCTGTCGCTGGCCGGATCACCGTTCGTCCTGGCCCACACGGCGCAGGACTGGCCGCTGCCCGGCCGCCCCCGGGTGGCCGGGGTCAGCTCTTTCGGCTTCGGTGGGACCAACGCCCACGTCGTGGTGGCGCAGACGCCGCCGGAAGCGCTCGCGGCGGCCGGCCCGCGCCGCCGGAGCAGGCCGCCAATCGCGTTCGAGCGGCGGCGGCTGTGGCTGGAGCGGGTGGACGGGGCGCTCTCGGTGCCGGCGGAGAAGCCCGCCCTGCGCCTGGCGTTTCGGTGAGCGCCCCCATGGATGGCCCAGGGGTGAACGTATTGAGACATTCCTCCGCGGACAGGGCCGGATTGCCCATGTAGCCCTGACAAGCCGTCTGCGGGAACGGTAATGTCCCGCGCCGGTGCGGAGATCCTCAAGCCGCTTGCGGTGGAAGGCCTTTGGGGCTTCCATCCGTGACAGAGAGACAATGTCAAAGATCGTCGGTAAGCCGTTTGCGGAATACCCGCACGCGCGGAACGGAAAGGGGGACGGGGTCCAGGACCCTTGGGGACCAAGCCCCTGACTGCCCATGACAACATCAGAATCACAGGCCCCACAGGATTCGGCCGGGCCCCAGCTGAGCCAACGGCAGATCAACCGGGCCCTCCTCGGTGTGATGACCGGTCTGCTGCTCTCCGCGCTGGATCAGACGGTGGTCAGCACCGCGTTACCCAGCATCGTCAGTGACGTGGGCGGGCTGGAGAACCTCGCCTGGGTCATCACCGCCTACCTGCTGACGTCGATGGCGAGCACCCCGGTCTGGGGCAAGGTGTCCGACCAGTTCGGCCGCCGCATCGTGTTCATCGTGGCGACCAGTGTCTTCATCGTGGGATCCGCGCTGTGCGGTATCGCCCAGGAGATCACCCAACTGATCGCCGCCCGCGCGGTGCAGGGCCTCGGGGCCGGCGCGCTCTACGCCCTCGCGCTGTCCGTGATCGCCGATGTCGTGCCGAGCCGCGACCGGGGCCGCTACCAGGGCATGGTGGCCGGGGTCTTCGGCATCGCCACCCTGGCCGGCCCGCTCGTCGGCGGCGGTCTGGTGGACGCGATCGGCTGGCGGTGGATCTTCCTGATCAACGTGCCGCTGGGACTGCTCTCGCTGTTCGTCACGGCCTCGGCCCTGCGCATCCCCATGGAACGGCGCAGCCACACGGTGGACTACCTCGGTGCCACCCTCGTCATCGCCGCCACCACCCCGCTGCTCCTGTACCTGAGCTGGGCCGGCGGCGAGCGAGGCTGGGCCGACCCGCTGTCGCTGGGACTGGTGGCCGCCTCCGTTGTGCTGACCCTCGCCCTGGTCCTCGTGGAGCGGCGCGCCGCCGAACCCGTGGTGCCGATGGTGCTGTTCCGCCTCCGGCTGTTCTCCCTCGGCTCGGCGTACAGCCTCATCGCCGGTCTGGCACTGTTCACCGGCGTCGTCTTCCTGCCCGTGTACTTCCAGGCGGTGAAGGGTCTGTCTCCCTTCGTCGCCGGGCTGGCCGTCGTGCCGACCATGATCGGCGTCGGCTTCGGGTCGATCTACGCTGGCAACCGGATGAGCGCCACCGGCCGCTTCCGGATCTTCCCCGTGCTCGGTGCCGCCCTCCTGGTGGTCACGCTGCTCCCCCTCGGCTTCATCGACGCGGACACACCGAGCTGGCTGATCATCCTGCTCGGCCTGGTCTTCGGCGTCGGCGCGGGCTTCGCGCTCCAGCCGATCATCACCGCCGTCCAGGGTGTCGTGGACCCCGCGGACATCGGTACGGCCACCGCCGCAATCAGCTTCTTCCAGCGGCTCGGGTCGGCGGTCGGCGTGGCGCTGTTGGGGGCCGTCCTCAACAGCCGGTTCGTCGCGCTGCTGAGCGACGCGAGCGGCTCCACCGGCGGCGCCCCGGATGAGGAGTCCCTGGGCAGCGTCGAGAGCATCCGAAACCTCGCCCAGCCGCAACGGGACCTCGTCGTCGGCGCGTACGGCGAGGCGCTCGCCACCGTGTTCCTCACCGTGGTTCCGTTCGCCGTCCTCGCGCTCGTACTGGGTCTCCTCATGCCCGAGACACCCCCGGCCGAGGCGACGGAGGAGGACGCCACGGCCGAGCAGCCGGTGGCCGGGAAAGAGCAGCGCTGATCCGGAACGAGTCGGCCTGCCCCGTGGGGGGGGGGGGGGGGGAGCGATCTGGTGCCTGTGTGGCGGGGCGCGCGACAGG
>NZ_JBHZDA010000021.1:0-51857 GCF_042755665.1 Streptomyces sp. NPDC059142 | reverse complement strand
CAGTGGCGCTTGTGGTGGGGGCGCCGGTGTGCGCGCCCGTGCATTTAGGTCCTTGATTAACCGCCGGATCGCGCCAAAACTGTGCGTCGCCGCTACCGCCCTTCCTCCTAGTGTCGGCACGACAAAGCCGACGAGGAATTGAGGTCGTGGTGAACGACGTTATGAAGCCGGCCAGCCACCAGGTAGACCGCCCCGAAAGTGAACTGCTGCACTCTGGAAATGCGGGTTTCATCATCTCGCGTTACGCCCATTTCAAGCCGGGCCATGAGCAAGAGGGAATCAATTTCGTTTCCGAAGTGCTCAAGCATATGAACAAGGCCGACCTCAACGGCATGACGTTCTTCTTCTTCCAGAAGGCGCTCGGCGACCAGGCCAAGCACCACTGGTTCATCAACATGAAGAGCCCGGCCGACTACGCGGCCAGCCTGGAGATGGTCGACCACGACGAGACCACCAAAATCCTGCTCGAGGACGACGTGGTCGCCGACGACCGCGGCTTCGGCAGCTGGGGCAAAGCCGTGGTGCAGGGCAGCATCACCGAGCAGATCCTGGTGCCCCAGCACGGACTCGACTACGGCGAGGACGAGGCCCACGAGGCCTGGGTGCCCGAGGCCTGGCGGCAGACGCCGGTGCCCCCGGAGGAGCAGCTCAACTCCGCCAACGCCCCACTGATGGTGCACCGCGTCGCCTACGCCCGGTACCCCACCCGCAAGGAGGCGCGGTACTACGCCTTCGCCTGGCAGAGCTACGTCAACGAGCACCTGCGGGGCAAGGTCACCGCGTACCTGTATGAGGAGACCTTCGGCGCGATGGACCGGCTGCACCAGTTGATCCACCTCTCCTCGTACGAGGCGTGGGAGGAACTGCGCAACCTGCCGTACCGCGACCCGGAGTTCCGCAAGCTGCTGGAGCGCCAGATGATCGCCCCGGAGAAGGGCGGCGGCACCGGTGCAGACGCCTTCGTTCCCGGCGGCGTCACCGACACCCTCCTCGTTCCCCGACAGCTCTGACCCCGTGCGCGCGTTGCTCTTCGCCGGGCAGGGTAGCCAACGCCGGGGGATGGGAGCCGACCTCTTCGACGCCTTCCCCGACCACTGCGCTCTCGCCGACGACGTCCTCGGCTACTCGATCCGGGAGCTGTGCCTGGGCGACGACGACAGACTGCGGCTCACCCGCTATGCCCAGCCCGCGCTGTTCACCGTCCACGCGCTCACGTATCTGGCGCAGCGTGCCGAAAGGGGAGAGCCCGACCTGGTCGCCGGGCACAGCCTCGGCGAACTCAACGCGCTGATGGTGGCCGGAGTCCTGGACTTCGCTACGGGACTGCGCCTGGTCGCGGAGCGTGGCCGGCTCATGGGCGAGGCCGACGGCGGCTCCATGGCCGCGGTCGTCGGCGCCGGTCTCGCCGAGGTGGAACGCGTGCTTGCCGACTCGGGCCGGGACGACGTCGAGGTGGCCAACGACAACTCGGCGACGCAGGTGGTGATCTCCGGCGCCCCTGCCGGTGTGTCGGAGGTCTCCCGCCTGCTGAGAGGGGGAAATCCGGCGCTCCGGTGCGTGCCGCTGCCGGTCAGCGCCGCGTTCCACTCCTGGGACATGGCGTCGGCGGCGCAGCGGTTCGCGGACGTGCTGGCCGAGGCGCAGCTGGCGCCCCCGAAGCTGCCGGTGATCGCGAACGTGACGGCCGCGCCGTACCCGCCCGCAGAGCCCGTGGCGGCGCTGCTCGGCCGCCAGATCCGGTCCCGGGTCCGCTGGCGGGAGACGATGGACCGTCTGCTGGACGTCGGGGTCGACGAGGTGTGGGAGATCGGCCGCGGCCGGACGCTCACCGGTTTCTGGCGCGAGGCCGACGCAGCCCGTCGGCAACCCGCCGGAGGGTGGCGACCGAGTCCCCGTACCACTGCGGCACCTGTCGGCCATGCGACGGTCCAGCCGTCGCAGCCCGTCGTTTCCGCGACCCCGCCGGCCGACTCCGTGGCCGCGCATCCCGCGCCGGCGGGGCGGAGAGCCGGCACCGCCCTCGGGTCGGCCCGGTTCCGTGAGGTCTACCGCACCCGCCACGCCTATGTCGCGGGGTCGATGTACCAAGGCATCGCCTCCACCAACATGGTGATCCAAATGGCGCGGGCCGGCTTGTTCGGCTTCTTCGGCACCGGGGGACTGTCTCTCGCCCGGATACGGGAGGCGCTGGACGACATCGGACGACGGCTGCCGTCCGGCGCCGGGTACGGCATGAACCTGCTGCACGACATGACCGACAGCGTGCTGGAACGCGCCACGGTCGAGCTGTACTTGGAGCGCGGTGTGCGGTACGTCGAGGCTGCGGCGTTCACCCGGGTCACCGCGCCGCTGGTGCTGTTCCGGGCCAGGGGCGCACATCTCGACGGGGCCGGCCGGCCGGTGGCGGTCAACCAGGTGCTCGCCAAGGTGTCCCGGCCGGAGGTGGCGCGGCAGTTCCTGGCCCCGCCGCCGCCGGAGCTGCTCGCCCGGCTGCTCGCCGAGGGCGCGTTGACCGGCGAGGAGGCGGCGGTCGCCGCCCGGCTGCCGGTCGCGTCCGACCTCTGCGTGGAGTCCGATTCGGGCGGGCACACCGACGGCGGAGTCGCGCTCGCCCTGATTCCCACCCTGCTGCGGCTGCGGGAGAGCCTCTCCGCGTCGGCGGGCGGGGAACCGGTACGGGTCGGCGCGGCGGGAGGCATCGGCACCCCGGAGGCGGTGGCGGCCTGTTTCCTGCTCGGCGCGGACTTCGTCCTCACCGGCAGCGTCAACCAGTGCAGCCCGCAGGCCGGCACCTCCGACGCGGTGAAGGACCTGCTGGCCGGACTCGACGTGCAGGACGTCACGTACGCCCCCGCCGGTGACCTGTTCGAGATCGGCTCCCGGGTGCAGGTGGTACGGAGGGGCACGATGTTCGCCGCCCGCGCCAACCAGCTCTACGAGCTCTACCGCAGACACCACCGGCTGGAGGACATCGACAGCAGGACGCTCGCCACCCTCGAACGCACCTGCTTCCGCAGGCCGTTGGCTGAGGTGTGGGAGCAGACCGGCCGGTACTACCGGGACACCGGCCGACCGGAGATCGCCCGCGACGCCGAGCGGGACGCGAAACGGCGTATGGCGCTCGTCTTCAAGTGGTACTTCGCCGAATCGTCACGGGCTGCGCTGGACGGCGCGAAGGACAACGCGGCCAACTTCCAGATCCACTGCGGCCCCGCGATGGGCGCCTTCAACCGTCTGGTCGAGGGGACCGCGCTGGAGTCGTGGCGGCGGCGCGACGTAGACGCCGTGGCCGACCTGCTGATGACCGGTGCCGCGGAAGTCCTCGCCGCCGCCCGCGTCCGCTGATTCACCCACCACCCCCGAGTGAAGGGACCCACCGATGAACGCCTTCCCGCCCGCCGCGGCAACCGCCCAGCACCAGGTGCGCACGCCCCCGGACAAGACCCTCGACACCGCCTCGGCCGAAGTCGTGCTGTGGCGCTCCGCGCAGATCCGGGCCGGTCACGGCCCCCGCGCCCGCGCCGCCACCCGGGCCCTGGCGGAGGACTTCAACGAGCGGAACGAGGGCATCGCCACCGCACTCAGCTTCGAGGACGCCTTCGGCACCCGGGGCCGCCTGCACTGGCTGATCCACCTGCGCACCCTGGGGGACTACACCGCGCTGACCCAGCGCGGAGCCGACCGAGGGAGCGGTGTCTTCGGGCGCGACGCCGGCGAGGACGACGGCTGGGAGGAGCTGTTCGAGGCGGGCAGCGTGCGGGAGACCGTCCTGCTGCCGCACCGCTGGGGCATCTTCGGCACCGCCACCGAGGCGATGGCGCAGCAGGAGACGACGCGGCAGGACCTGAACCCGGTCGAGACGGTGGACGGCCGGGCCCGGTTCCAACTGTTGCCGGCCGCGCGGCAGAGCTCGCTGCCCCTCGAGAGCCTGCTGACCAGCGCGTCGTCCGGGCTGCTCATGCACCGCACCGCCCAGGTGCACTACGCGTACCGGGCGGAGGCCCGGGTGCTCGTCCGGACGCTCGCCGAGACGTACAACCTGAACGCCAAGGGCCGGACCACGGTCCTGCTGTTCGAGGAGGCGTTCGGGCAGATGGATCGCCTCCACATGTTCATCCACATGGCGGACATCGAGGCATACCAAGAGCTGATGGCGCTGGACGCGAGCCCGGACCCGAGCGCGCCCCGGGCGTCCTACATCCAGGAGTGGATCTCGCCGGAGCGTGGCGGCGGCACCTGGGACAAGATCGTCATCCAGGACAGCACCAGGGACGGTCTGCTGGTGCCCCGGACGTTCGGCTGAGCGTCAGACACACGCAAGCGTCCCCGCTCCGGGAATCCGGGGCAGGGGACGCGTACGTGGGTGCGCGGGACGGAACCTCATGGGCGGCGGGTCAGGAAACCGCCGGGACCGGTGGGTCCGGACGGCGGTCAGGCCATCGCGGTGATGCAGAAGGGGTAGCCGACCGGGTCGAGCAGGACTGTCCACTTGCCTTCGCCCGGCTGGTCCTCGGGCTTGGTGGCGCCCAGTTCCAGGAGTTCGGCCTCGGCCTTGTTCAGGTCCGTGACGCTGAAGTCGATGTGTACGCGATGGGCCGCGTCCGGCCAGGTCGGGGCTTTGAATCCGTCAATCTTGACGAATCCCATACGCATGCCGTTCTCGCCTGCCAGATATGCCGCCGACTCGCTGGTGAAGATCTTCTGCCAGTCGGTTGCCCGAGCGTAGAAGTCGGCCAGTGATTCCGGGTCGGGACAACTCAAGGTGATGGCTCCGGGCTGAGTGATCGCTGCCATTGATCCACCCTTTCAGGAATGTGGTTGGGGGCCGGGATGCCCGCACGCAGTCTTCCACGAAGGTGCCACGGCGGGAGCCGAACCAACGATCTTCCGGACTACGTCCCACGGCAGCACACTATTGAGCATTCGGCGCCTTTGCCCGGCCGTACCGTCGGATCATGACGGATAACCTGGAACGTATGCCCGAGGACTGGGAGAACGCGCTCGTACTGGCCGCGCACCCCGACGACGTCGAGTTCGGTTCCGCGGGAGCGGTCGCGGTGTGGACCCGCAAGGGACACGCCGTGTCCTACCTGCTGGCCACTCGCGGCGAAGCGGGGATCGACAGCATGCCCCCCGCGCGGGCGGCCGAGGTGCGCGAGGCCGAGCAGCGGCAGGCCGCCGCCCACGTGGGCGTCACTGAAGTGGAGTTCCTCGACCACCCCGATGGCGCGGTGCGCGCCGGCGAGGCGCTGCGGAGCGGCCTAGTGGCCGCGATCCGCAGGCTGCGCCCGCAGCTCGTAGTCGTCTTCAACCACCATGAGCGCACCGGCACCGGACGGTGGAACGCCCCCGACCACCGCGAGTTCGGGCGATGCGCGCTGGACGCCGTCATGGACGCCGGGAACCGGTGGATACTGCCGGACGCGGGTGAGCCGTGGTCGGTGAAGTACCTCGCCGTGGCGAACTCTCCCCAGCCCACCCACGCCGTGGACATCTCCACCGGCCTGGACGCCGCCGTCGCGTCACTCGGAGCTCACGAGACCTACCTCGCGAGCCTGGGATACACCCGGGAAGCTGTGCGGCCCGCCGTCAACGGCCAGGCGCAGGCGACCGGCGCGCGCTTCGGGGGGGTGCCTGCGGTGGCGTTCGAACTGATCCCCTGCTGACCGGGTTTCCCCGGCGCCACCGCGGGCCCGGTCCGGTCAGACCGGCTTCTCCGCGGCGGTCAGCCAGCACGACCACGCCTGCCGGCGCACCCGCTGCGGTTCCGGCAGGGCACGCAGCTGCTCCAGGATCGGCGCGACGACCTCCGCCGCCTGCCCGGGCTCCAGCCGCTGGAGGAACGGCACCTGCCGGTTGGTGATCAGCGCGATGAAGGTGTCGGGGTTCATCCCGCTCTCGTACTCCGGCTCCAGGCCTTGCCGGAGCAGCCGCAGCCCGGCCGCCTCGGCCGCCGCCCGCACCGCGTCGGGCTCGTCGGGGCGGGCCGGCTGCATCGCCTGAACCTGGCGCAAAATAAGCACCAGGTCGTCGGCGTCGGCTACGGGGTCACCGTGGCGTATCACCACCCGGCCGCCGGGCCGCAGCACCCGCGCCGCCTCGGTCAGCGCCGCCGTCATGTCGGCCATCAGGTGCAGCGCGTGCACGTACACGACGTTGTCCTGCGAGGCGTCGTCGAACGGAAGCGCCATCCCGTCGCCGATCAGCAGCTCGCCGTCGAAGCGTTTCGCGGCGACGTCGAGCATCGGCTGGGAGACGTCCACGCCGCGCACCGTGCGCCCCAGAGCGGCCAGGCCGGCCGCCACCACACCGGTTCCCACGCCGACTTCGAGCACCGGGCCGGGGGCGAGATGCGGTGAGATCGTGGCAGCGGTCATGTGTCCGCGCCCCTCACCTCCGCGAGCCGCGTCGTAGTGGGCGGCGAGCTTGTCGAACTTCACGGAACTGGTCATGGCGTCACTTCCTTGCGGAATGGGGTCATGCCCTCGTGGGCGTACGTATGGGACGAACTGGACGTCGGAGGCGGGTTCACGGGCACGGGGCCCAGCGGATCTCCGCCGGTCCCGTGGCGAGGGGCGCACCGCCCGACGGGTCGTCGAGAAAGGCTCCGCAGACCGCCGCCACCACCTCGGGGCGGTCGATCATGGTGTAGTGCGTGGCACCGACGAGCTCACCGTGCCGGCCTGCCAGCAGCGGCATCAGCGCCGCCGGCGGTTCGGGAGCGGCGACCCGGTCGAGGTCCGCGGCCAGGGACAGCAGCGGCGGCAGGCCCGATGCAGGGCCTGGCAGCGGACGTTGCCACAGCTCGGTCAGCTGACGGCTGTAGCGGACCAGCGCGTCCGGATCCCGGAACGGGCGGCGCAGTAGGGACTCCACGCCCGCCGGGGCACGGGCGAGCACCTCGACGGCCGCGCGCCCCTCGTCGGCGGGCAGCGGCTCGGGCACGGCACCGCCGGTGAGCATCCTGAGAGCCCTCTGCGCCCGCCCGGGTCGCGCGGCGACGGAGGCGCACACCGCGCCCAGATCGCGTTCGTAGGCGGAGCAGGCGTCGCCCGCCGCCCTCGGGTACGAGCCGTGCAGCAGCACCAGCGCCCGGACGGAGGAGGGGCGGCTGTGCGCGTACTCCAGCGCGATCTGGGCCCCCGAGCACCACCCGACGACGTCGCACGAGGCCGCCTCTTCGGCGTCCAGTACGGCGTCGATGTCGCTCAAATGGCCGTCGAGCAGCCAGGGTTGTCCCGACGGAGCGGTTTCCCCGGCGTCCCACATCACCAACCGCCGCCCCGGCAGCAGCCGTTCGGCCAGCGGATGCCAGACCTCGTCGGTATGCCCCAGGGCGGTGAGCAGCACCAGCATCGGCCCTCGCCCGCCGACCCGGTAGCGCAGGCGGCGGCCCGCGTGCCGTACCACGCGGCGCTCCAGGGACCGGCCCAGGTGCGCGGCCCGCGCGGCCCGCAGCGCGCCCTGCCGGTCCTGCCGCTGCCGCCATGCCCGCCACGCGCCGGCCGGGACGTGGCCGGCGGCGCGGCCGGGGTCGACGTCGTCGGTGTCCTCGTCCGGCCGGGTTCGGCGCCGCCGGTCCAGCAGCTCGTCCACAGCCGTGAACGCCGCCGGATCCGTCGCCGTGAGCGTCACACCGAACGCGTCGGCCACTGCCTCGGCGGCACCCGTCGGCGGGTCGCCCGCCCGCAGCGGGCGCGTGGCGAAGTAGCCGGGCTCCCGGCGCGTCACCTCCGTGTACGTCCGGTGCACGGCGCACAGGAACGACTCGATGGTCTCGGGCATGGTCCTCCCACTCTCGGCCGCGTTCCGAGCATGATCGGACCTTCTTTGCCATGCCGCTCAGTTGTGAGCAGCACGGGCAGCCCGGCACCGGTTCGCTGACAGGCCCACCGAGGGAGAGGGCATCTGGACATGATCGGGTACGAGACCCTGGAGCAGATACTGCGGGCTCAACTGCCCGCGCTGGCACAGGAGGCGGCGGTTCCCAAGGACCTGCCGCTGGCCACCGTCGGGCTGGACTCGGTCGCGGCGGTGGTGCTGATGGACACCCTGGAGGACATCCTGGGCGTGACCTTCCCCGACCACACCATCACGCCGACCACGTTCCGCACGCCGGGCACGCTGTGGGCGGTCCTCGGGCAGCTGGCGAACGGCTGACCGGGATGCCCGCCGACGGATTGCTGCTCGACCAGTGGTTCGACCGTGGGCGTTCGCTCGCCCCCGGCGGACCGGCACTGCGGGTCGGACAACAGACCCTGACCTACGAGGCGTTGGACCGTGAGGTGTCGGCGCTGGCCGGTCCGCTCGTAGCGGACGGGCGGCGCCGGGTGGGCGTCCTGGCCGCCAAGAGCGTGACGGCGTACGGCGGATTCCTGGCCGCCCTGCGCGCCGGCGCCTGTGCTGTCCCGCTCGCCCCCGACGCGCCGCCGGACCGGCTCACCGCCGTGGCCGCGGCAGCCGGGCTGGACGCGCTGGTGGTGGATGCCACCGGTGCCGCCGCGCTGCCCGCCCTGCTGCCGCTGCTCGGACCGGGCACCCTCGTCACCGCCGACCTGCCCGAACCGCCCTCCCCGGCCGGCCCCTCCGGGACCGGCCCTCAGGTGCGCAGGCCCGGGCCGCCCGGCATCGTCCGGGTGCCCGGACGATGCCCCGACGACCTCGCCTATCTGATGTTCACTTCGGGCAGCACGGGGGTGCCCAAGGGGGTGCCGATACGGCACCGCAACATCAGTGCCTTCGTGCGTACCGCCCTCGAACGCTACGACTTCGGCCCCGGCGACCGGTTCAGCCAGATCTACGAGCTGACCTTCGACCTGTCGATGAGCGAGCTGTTTCTCGCCTGGGGCTCCGGCGGCTGCCTCTGCGCCCTCAACCGGCTTCAGGCGCTGGCACCGGCCCGGCTGGCCGGTCAGCACATCACCGTCTGGCATGCCACCCCCAGCCTGGCGGCCTCGCTGCGCATCACCGGCCGCCTCGACCCCGGTTGCCTGCCGGACCTCCGTACGACGATCTTCTGCGGCGAGCCGCTCACCACCGGCACCGCGCGTGCGTGGCGCACGGCAGCTCCCCACTCCGTCATCGACAACCTGTACGGACCGACCGAGGCCAGCGTCGCCTGTACGGGACATGTCTGGGACGGCGCCGACGACACGCCGGACGACGCCGTCGTGCCGATCGGCGAGCCGTTTCCCGGCGTCCACACCCTCGTCGTCGACGAGGACGGCACACCGGCGAGCAGCGGCGAACTCTGCCTGCGCGGCGCACAGGTGTTCAGCGGCTATCTGGACCCTGCCGAGGACGCGCAGAGGTTCCTTGACCTCGACGGACACCGCTGGTACCGCACCGGCGACCTGGTGCGCCGCGGCCCGGCGGGTATGACCCATCTGGGCCGCTCCGACAGTCAGCTCAAGGTCCAGGGCTACCGGGTCGAGACGGGGGAGGTCGGCGAGGCCCTGCGCGCCGCCGCCCCGGGCGCGGAGGTGGCCGTCCTCACGGTCGCCGGAGACAGCGGCCCGCAGCTCGTCGCCTGTCTGATGGGCGGACCGGCCGTCAACCAGGCCGAGGTCCTGCGCCGGGCCGCCCTACGGCTGCCCGCGTACATGCTGCCGCGCCTGCTGTGGTGGGTGCCGGAGCCCGTCCTCAATGCCAACGGCAAGGTCGATCGTCCCCGTCTGCGCCGGGTCGCCGAACAGCGCCTGGCCTCGATGCAGTTCTCAGCGCGCCGGCCCGCTCAGATCTGAGCGGGCATCGGCGCCGTCGCCAGTGATGCTGGGCCGGTCCGGGCCCTGCCGGATCGTCCACGGGAGGTAGTCATGCTCAGTCCGGGTTCCCGCGTCGAAGCAGAGGTCGCTCTGGAGCCGACCGACTTCGTCGTCCACGAGCACCGGCTCCGCGACGTCTGCCTGCTGCCGGGCAGCGCCCTCTTCGACGTGATCTGGCGGATGCTGGAGGCCCGTGGTCTCGACCCGGCGCGGGCGGTGCTGACCCGGGTGCTGTTCGCCGAACCTGTCACCACCGCGCCGGGCATCGGCCGGGAGCTGCGCGTGGTGTTCGAGGCGGACGACACCGGCCGGGTCGGTGTGCGCGTCACCAGCCGCCCCGTCGGCGAGCTCACACTCGGTGCGCCCTGGGTGGAGAACCTCCGCGCGCAACTCGACTGGTCCGGGCGGGCGCTGCCCGGGCTGGCCCCGGACGTCCGGGACGCGGCCGACGCCACCGGCGACATGGCGCAGGTGTACGGCAGGGCGCGCGCCCAGCAGGTGCACCATGGGCCGCGCATGGCCTGCACCGGTACCGTCCGGCGCGGCCCCGGCGGTCTGCTCGCCGAGATCGACCTCGGCACCGGTGCCGGGAGCGAGGACTTCTACCTGCACCCCGCCCGCCTGGACGCGGCCACGCTGCTGGGGTTCTGTCAGACGCCGCCGGAGGACGACCCATTCGTGCCGATGTTCGTTAGCAGGTTCCGTGCGGTCCGGCCCCTGCGCGGACCGGCCCTGGTCCATGTCCCCGAGGCGGAACGGCTCACCGATTCCGGCGAGTTGCTCAGCAATGACGTCCGCATCTACGACCTGGACGGCGAGCCGATCGCCGAGATCGTGGGCTTCGCGTCCAAGCGGCTGCGACCGGGCGCGGCGGTGTCGGCCCCGGAGGCTCCCGTGCCGGTGGCTCCGGAGCGGGCCCCGGTCCCCGCTGTCTCGTCGGCAGTGGCTCCCGAGGTGGGAGAGCGGCGGGCGACGCCGGTGAGCGGAGCGATGCCCGACCGGGTGCGCGCGGTGGTCGCCGGGCACCTCGGCCGGCCCGCCTCCGACGTGCCCACAGGAGTCGGCTTCTACGAACTCGGCCTCAACTCGGTCGACGTGCTGCGGATCGCGGAGCAGCTGGAGGAAGTGGTCGGCTCGACCCTCTACCCCACAATGCTCTTCGAGCACACGACAGTGGACGCCGTCGCCGCTTTCCTCGTCTCCGAGTACGGGGAGACCTCCTCGTCCGAAGACGTGTCCCCGGATGCGGAGACCGGTTCGGCCGAAGCGGCCCCCGGGACCGGCGACGCCCGGCTGCCGGGTGAGCTCGTCGCCTTCGAACCGGTCTGGACCCCGGCGCCCGCCCCCGTGCCGGGGCACGGGTACGGGGACATCGTGGTGTTCGGCGCGGCGTGGGCCCAGGCATTGCGGGCCGCTCGCCCGGACCGCCGGGTCGTCACGCTGGTGCAGGACGGGCCGGCGCCGGCCGGCGGCTACGTCGTGGACCAGTGGGACCGGGCGGACCTGACCGGCCTGCTGCACCGGATGGCCTCCGACGGGATCGAACCGTCCGTGTTCATCGACGCCACCTGGCCCGCGCCCGCGCCGTACCCCCGGCTGTGGGCACTCGCATCGGCCCTCGTCGACAGCCGCAGACCCGGCCCGCACCGGTTACTGGTGGTGCACGGGCCGAACGCCGACGCCGGGTACCAGGCACTCGGCGCGTTGCTGCGCACCCTCGGCACGGAGGTGCCCGCACTGCGCTGCCGCGTGGTCGCCCTGCCGACCGGCACGCCCGACGCGGCAGTCCTGCTCGCCGAGGCCGACGACCTCACGGACGACGTGGAGGTGCACCACTTGGGCGGCCGGCGGCTGGTGCGCCGCCACCGGCCCGTACCCCTCCCGCCGCCGGAACGGGCGCCGATCCGGCGGGGCGGCTCGTACCTCGTCGCGGGAGCCGGCCGGATCGGTCTGCACGTCGCCAACTGGCTGGCCCGCGAGTACGGGGCCGAGCTCACCCTCGCTGCCCGTCGCCCGGAGCCGCCCGAGACCTCCAGGCTCCTCGCCGAGTGGCGGGAACTCGGTGTGACGGCGCGTTACGTGCGGGCCGAGCTCACCTCGGCGGCCGATGTGGCACGTCTGACGGAGGCCGCCCGGCGCACCCAGGGGCGTCTCGACGGGGTGTTCCAGTGCGCGGGCGCGGTCGAGGACGCGGTGTTCTTCCGCAAGCGGCCGGAACGCGCCGCCGCCGTGCTCGCAGCCAAGATCGACGCGGTCACCCTCCTCGACGAGGCGACCTCGGCCGACGACCTCGGCCTGTTCGTGGCGTTCTCCTCGCTCGCGGCCACTCTGCCCAGCCCCGGCCAGTGCGACTATGCCTACGCCAACGCCGCCCTCGGCGCGCTGATGCGGCGCCGCACCGGGCCGGGCCGCAGTCTCGCCGTGGAGTGGCCGTACTGGTCGGACGGCGGAATGACCGCGCCCGCCGACGCCCTGCGGCACGACCGGCAGACGCACGGACTGGCACCGATGCCCACCGCGGCCGGACTCCGCGCCCTCGGCGGCGCGCTGGCCTCCGGCGCGTCCCATCTGCTGATCGGTTACGGCGAACCAGACCGGATCGCGATCGCGCTCGGCACCGCGACCGAACCCGGGTCCGCCACCACGGCCACATCCGGTACGGCTCCCACGACCGGGACCGCGGCCGGGACCGGCACGGAGCCCGGTGCCCCGTCCGATACCGATCTCGTCCTCGCCCCGGCCGCACCTCCCGCCGAGGCAAGGGGCGGGGTGGACGATGATGCCATCGCCGTGATCGGCATGGCCGGCCGCTACCCGCAGGCCGCCGACGTGGCGGAGTTCTGGCGCAACCTCAGCGCGGGACGCGACTGCATCACCGAGGTACCGGCCGACCGTTGGCCGCACGAGCAGTTCTTCGACCCCCGGCCGAACACACCGGGCCGCACGTACGGCAAATGGGGCGGGTTCCTCGACGGTATCGACCGTTTCGACCGCGCCTTCTTCGGCATCTCCCGCCGCGAGGCCGAGCGGATGGACCCGCAGGAACGGCTGTTCCTGACCACCGCCTGGCAGACGGTCGAGGACGCGGGATACCGGCCCGACCAGCTCACCGACCGCAGCGTCGGGGTGTTCGTCGGAGTGATGTCGTCCCACTTCCAACTGGTGGACGCTGCGCCGGACGAGCCACTGCCTCTTGCCCTGCACTCGTCCGTGGCCAACCGGGTGTCCTACCGGATGGACCTGCGCGGCCCCAGCATGGCGATCGACACTGCCTGTTCGTCGTCGCTGACGGCGATCCACCTTGCCGTGCAGGCCATCCGCTCCGGCGAGTGCACCTGGGCGCTGGCCGGCGGGGTGAATGTCATGCCGCACCCGGAGAAGTACCTGCAACTCGCCGCCGGGCAGTGGCTGTCGCGCGATGGACGGTGTCGCAGCTTCGGCGAGGGCGGCACCGGTTATGTACCCGGCGAAGGGGTGGGCGCACTGCTGCTCAAGCCGCTCGCCGCCGCGCGGGCGGACGGCGATCACGTGTACGGCGTGATCCGCGGCTCCCGCCTCAACCACGGCGGCCGGGCCAGTGGATTCACTGTGCCCAGCCCGGGCGCGCAGACCGACGTGGTGACCGGAGCCCTGACCGCCGCCGGCGTCGACCCGGCCACCGTCAACTACGTCGAGGCGCACGGCACCGGCACCTCGCTCGGCGACCCGATCGAGGTCCAGGGACTGCGCGACGCGTACACGGGTGTGGACACCACCTGCGCCCTCGGCTCGGTCAAGTCGGTCATCGGCCACCTGGAGAGCGCCGCCGGGGTGGCCGCCGTGACCAAGGTGCTGCTCCAACTGCGGCACCACACGCTCGCCCCCACGCTGCACTGCGACGAGGTGAACCCGGCGCTGCGCATCGACGAGAGCCCGTTCCGGCTCCAGCGCACCGCCGAACCGTGGCAGCCGGGAGCGGCCGGAGTCCGGCGGGCGGGCGTCAGCTCGTTCGGCGCCGGCGGCTCCAACGCCCACCTCGTCCTGGAGGAGGCGCCCCCGCCCCGCGCCGCCCCCGTACCAGCCGGGCCCGCCGTACTGGTGCTGTCCGCCGAGGACGAGGAACAACTCGCCCGGGTGGTGGGGGACCTGCTGGCCGTCCTGGAACAGGGCGACGAGCAGGTCCGCCACGCGGTCGCCGGTCTCCTCGGCGTGCAGCCCGACGACGTATCGGCCACGGTGCCCCTGCGCGATCTGGGCCTGGAAGTGGTGGACCTGGAGCTCCTCGCGGCGTCGACCGGGCTTCGCGCCGACGAGCTCGCCCGGCGCACCCTCGACGAACTGGCCCCGGGCGAGGGAGCGGAGCGGCTGCACGACCTCGCCTACACCTCCCAGGTCGGCCGGACCCCGCGGGCCCACCGGCTGGCCGTGGTCTGTGCCGACAGCTCCGCCGCCCGCCGGGCGCTGCGGGCCCACCTCGCGGGCGAGGCCCCGCCACCGGGCGCCTACTGGGGGCGCGAGCCGGGCGCGGACCCGGCCGGTCTCGACGACGCGGTGCGCGAGCGGCAGTGGGACCGGCTCGCCGAAGCCTGGGCGGCCGGGGTCGATGTGCCCTGGCACCGCTGTCACCCGGCCGGCCTGCGACGGGTGCCGCTGCCGCCGTATCCCTTTCGGGGCGAGCGCTGCTGGCCGGGCCTGTGGCGCGCGGAGAACGCGGGGGGAGCGGAGACGGCTGCCGTCGCGGGCACCCCTGCCGCCACACAGGCCACGGCCGTGCCGGGCGTCCGCGCCCGGGCGGGCACCACCGCTGGGAGACAAACGGGTGCCCGGCCCCGCGTCGCTCCCAACACCGCTGCTACGACGGGAGTCACCGCTGTGACGGACACCGCTGCCGCGAACGGTGGAGCGCCGGAGCCGCCGCGGGCGCCGGATCCCGATCCGGACCGGCCCGCGTGCGAGACACGCCTGCTGCCGGACGGAATCCTCCTGGTCACCCTCGGCCGCAGCACCTTCACCGACGAGCTGCTGGACGGCTTCCGGGAAGCCCTGGTGCGGGCAGCCGCCGACGAGGCGGTGTCCTGCGTGGTGATCACCGGGAGCGGCGAGGTGTTCAGCATGGGCGCCACACCAGAGGCGATGGCCCGACTGGCCGCCAAGCAGGGCACGTTCGCCGACGTGTCCTTCCTGCACCAGCTAGTCCTCGCGTGCGACAAGCCGGTCGTCAGCGCCCTCCAGGGCCACGCCAGCGGCGGCGGCCTGGTGTTCGGCCTGTACGCCGACGTGGTGGTGATGGCGCGAGAGGCGAGTTACGGCGTGCCGTTCCTCACCTACGGGTTCACCCCTGGAGCCGGCGCCACCTTCTTCGTGGAGCGCAAGCTCGGTACGGCGGTCGCCGAGCAGTTGTTCTACACCGGACGCACGTTGACCGGTGCGGAACTGCGCGAGCGCGGCGCCTCGGTGGACATCCGTCCGCGTGCCGACGTCCTGCCCACCGCCCTGGGGTACGCCCAGTCCATCGTCCGGCAGTCCCGCACGGCCGCCGCCGAGCTCAAGCGGGAGCTGGCCGGACGCACGCTCGCCGCTCTGTCCGACGTGATCGAACGGGAGTTGCGCATGCATGAGCGAGTGCTGGGCGGCGAGGCCGTCGAACGCGTCCAGAGCCGCCTGGGACGCGAGTCCGCGCCCTCCCCGACCGCCGCGGCGACCGCACCAGCCGCGCAGCCCGTGTCTTCCGTGCCGCCTCACCCGCCCGTCCCCTCCGTGCCGCCGGCACCGCATGTGCAGCCGGTACCGCCGCCGGGAACTTCCGGGTCGGCCGGCGAAGAACTGCGTGACGTCGTCGTCGAGGTGGTGGCCGCTCAGCTCTACCTGGCACCGCACGAGGTCGATCCGCGGCAGACGTTCTCCGACATGGGACTGGACTCGATCGGCGCCGTCGAGGTCACCAACACCCTTGCCTCCCGGCTCGGCGTCCACCTGGAGTCGGTCCTGGTCTACGAGCGGCCGACGGTCCCCGAACTGGCCGATGCCGTGGCCGAGGCCGTACGCAACAAGCAACAGGTGGCCGACGCCGCCGTGGCCCCGCGCGCCGGGGCGTCGGAACCGGCCCGGCCCGCCGAGCCTGTGACGGACGGGCCGGCCCCGTCGCCCGTCGGCACAGCCGCGCCCGCCCCGGCGACGGCACCGCTCGTAATCCCCGTTCCCGCCCCCGTCGTGGCGGCCGTGTCCTCGCCGGAGCCAGGGGCCGCGGTCCCGCTCGTGCTGCGTGGCGTCGGCGCACGCGCCGGGCAGCACGCGGCCCACGCGGCACCCGCCGCGCCGGGCCCGGTCGGTACCGCCGTACCCGCCGCTTTCACCAGGCCCGCGGCGACCGTGGCGCCGGACCCCGCCCCGCCACCGCACGACGCGCACGCCATCGCGGTGATCGGGATGTCCGGCCAGTTCCCACACGCGCCCACCCTGGAAGCATTCTGGGCCGCTCTGGTCGATCGCAGGCAGCACACCGAGGAGGTTCCGGCCGAGCGCTGGGACACCAGCGTCCACTACGACCCGGCGGGGCCCCCCGGCACCACGACCAGCAAGTGGGCGGCGTCGCTGTCCGGCATCGACCGGTTCGACGCGCCGTTCTTCCGTATGTCCCCGCTGGAGGCGGAGGACATGGACCCTGAACAGCGGCTGTTCCTCACCGAGTCGTGGCGCGCGCTGGAGGATGCCGGCTACGCGGTCGGCCCCGACACACCCACGTCCTGCGGTGTCTTCGTGGGCTGCACGCAGAGCGACTACCGGCACCTCCGCCGCGCCGCCGGACGGCACGACACGGCGCACAGTTTCCTCGGCGGCGCCCCGTCGGTGCTGGCGGCCCGCGTCTCGTACTTCCTCAACCTCACCGGCCCCACCGCCGCGGTGGACAGTGCCTGTTCGTCGTCCCTGCTCGCGGTGCACCTGGCCTGCCAGAGCATCCTGAGCGGGGACTGCGAGATGGCGGTCGCGGGCGGGGTCGCGCTGATGCTGGGCCCCGACATCCATGTGCAGACCAGCGCTGCGGGCATCCTGTCGCCGACCGGCCGGAGCGCGCCTTTCGACGCCTCCGCCGACGGCATCGTACTCGGCGAGGGGGTCGGCGCCGTGGTGCTCAAGCCGCTGGCCCGCGCGCTCGCGGACGGCGATCACGTCCACGGCGTCATCCGGGCCGGCGGCGCCAACGGCGACGGCCGCAGCAACGGCATCGCCGCGCCCAGCGGACGCGCCCAGGCCGACCTGCTCACCCGGGTCTGGCGGCGAGCGGGCATCACCCCCGACGAGATCGGTCTGATCGAGGCGCACGGCACCGGCACCCCGCTGGGCGACCCGATCGAGGCGAAGGCGCTCGCGGAGGCGTTCACCCGGACGGGATCGACGACGGCGTCCTGCGCGCTCGGCTCGGTCAAGGGCAACTTCGGCCACACCACCATGGCGGCGGGCATCGCCAGTCTCCTCAAGGTGCTGCTGGCGCTGCGCCACAAACAGTTGCCGCCGACCGCCGGGTTCGCCTCGCCCAACCCCCGGCTCGACCTCGACGACAGCCCGTTCCAAGTGGTCACGGAGGTGCGGGATTGGCCGCCGGGCCCGAGCGGGCAGCGCATCGCCGCGGTCAGCAGCTTCGGCGTGAGCGGCACGAACTGCCACCTGGTCGTCGCTGAGGGCCCGGCCCGGCCGCGGCACCTGGGACCGCGCAGCTTCGTCGTACCGGTCTCGGCCCGTACCCCCAGGGAACTCGGGGAGCAGCTCGGCGCCCTGGCCGAAGCGGCGCCGTCGGCGCCGGAACTCGCTGACGTCGCCTACACCCTGTGCTTCGGACGCCGCCACCATCCGGCGCGCGCCGTCGTCGTCGCGGACAGCCTCGACGACCTCGCCGTCCATCTGCGGGCCGCAGCGAACGGTGCCCCACCGTCCCTGGCGGCGGCCACGCCGGAGCAGCGTCGCCTCGCCGACGAGTACCTCGCAGGCGGCAGCCCCGCGTTCGGGACGCAGTTCCACGGGATCGAGGCCCGCCGCACCCCGCTGCCACCGCATCCGTTGCGCGGCACCCGGTACTGGCCGAAGCCCCCGGCCGCTCCTGCGACCGCTCCCGCCGCGGGCCTCACTTGGTGGGTGGCCCCGGACGCCTGGCAGGTCGCCGACCACCGGATCGGGGACACTCCGGTGCTGCCCGGCACCGGCGCGCTGGCCCTCGCCGCGGTCGCGGCGGGCGACGACGGGACGCTGGAGATGTCCGGAGTGCGGTGGCTCCAGCCGCTGCGCGCCGGTACGGCGCAGGAGGTACGGGTCGAGATGGACGGCTCCCGCTTCAGCCTGCGTTGCGCGGGGACGGACTTCGCCACGGGCACGGTGCGGCCCGCTCCGGCGCCGGCCGCACCGCTCCCGGTCGACGACATAGCCCGGCGCTGCACCGGCCACCGGTCGGGCAAGGACCTCTACACCCGGTTCGCCACCGCCGGACTGCACTACGGCCCGGCCTACCAGGTGGTCGACGAGGTGTGGGTGGGCGACGGCGAGGCGCTCGGCCGGCTGACCGTCGCCGAACGATCCACGTGGAGCAGCGTGGTCGACGTGGCCGCACTGGACGGCGCCGTCCAAGTGGCTTCCGTCCTGGCCGGAGAGGGGGAACTGCTGCTGCCGTTCGCGGCGGCCCGGGTGGTGGTGCGCCCGGCCGACGGGGCGCCGACCTGGGCGCACGTCAGCCGGACCCCGGAGGGCATCACGGTCCGGCTCGCCGGAGCCGACGGCTGGGAGCACGCCCGCATCGAGGGCCTGGTTGCCCGTGAGGCACGCACGGAGCACCCGCGCCCGGCGCGCGCCGGTCAGTACGGCGAGGTGGCGGCCCCGGGGCAGTCCCCCCGTACAGCCCCCGAGGCACCGTCGTCGTCCCGTACAGCCGGTGCGGGGGAGGAGGACGGCGGGCCCGCGGTCTCCGTACTCGTGCCCACGTGGACGTCGGTGGGGGAGGGAGACCTCTCGCCCGCCCAGTCCGGACGTGCCCTGGTTCTCCACACGCCCGGCGCGGAACCGCTGGCCCGGGAGCTCGCCGCCCGGTGCGGCGGCGAACTGCTGCCGCTGGCCGCCGGACCGGACCGGTTGGCACGCCCCGACCTGGACTCCGTTCACGTGGTGGCGACCGGCGACAGCCCGGCCGACCCCGACGAAGACCCTACCCTTGCACAGGTGTTCGACTGTGTACGGGTGCTGGCTCAGGGCCCGGCGGCCCGCCGGCCCTTGAACCTGACGGCGGTCCTCGAAGGGGTGCTGCCCGCCGGCGGACGACCCGTCACGGCTCCCGCGCGGGCGGGCATCCTCGGTGTGCTGCGCGCCGCCGGCGCCGAACACCCCCACTGGCAGGTACGCGGCCTCGACCTCGGCGACGCGGGCGTGGAGGCGCTGCTGCGGGCCCCGGCCGGGCATCCGGCGCCGGCCTGGCGCGACGGCCGCTGGCTCACCCGGGTCTTCCGGCCCCTGACGGCCGCGCCCACCACGGCCCGGCTTCCGCAGGCCGGGACCGCGACCCCGGGCGGCCCCGCAAGCCCCGCCTCGCCCTGGCGCGACCGTGGCGTTCATCTGATCGCGGGTGGCGCGGGTGGCATCGGTTTCGCCCTGAGCCTGTACCTGGCTCGGCACACCTCCGCCGACCTGGTCTGGCTGGGACGCCGACCGGCCGACGCCGAGGTGGCCGCACGGCTGGCGGAGGTCGAGGCGGCCGGCGGCCGGGTCCGGTACGTGCGGGGTGACGTCGCGGAACCCCGCGACGTCCGGGCCGCGCTCGCCGTGGCCCACACCGAGTTCGGCCCGGTCACCTGCGCGGTGCACGCCGCCCTGGAACTGCGGGACCGGACACTGGCGTTCGCCGACGCGGACGACCTGCGGGCCACGCTGCGGCCCAAGGCCCGGGGCGTACGGGTGCTCCACGACGTGCTGCGCGACGAACCCTTGGACCACTTCGTCCTCTTTTCCTCGGCCGCCTCCGCGATCGACTCGCCCGGCCAGGCCGCGTACGCGGCGGCCAGCTCCGTCGAGGACGCCCTCGGGCAGGCGCTGCACGCCGCGGGCCCGGTTCCGGTGACCGTCGTCAACTGGGGCTACTGGGGCAGTGTCGGAGTGGTCGCCGCGCCGGAACGGGCCCGGATCATGGCGGCGGCCGGAGTGGGCTCGGTCGAACCCGCCGACGGATTCGCCGCCCTGGGGCAGATCCTCACCGCCCGCGTGCCACAGGCCCTCGTCGCCCGGGCCACCCCGGAAGCGCTGAGCAGACTCGGAGTGACTGTGCGGGAACCGGCCGAAGACAGCCTCGAATCCCTGGCGGGCGCCCTGCTGGCCGCTGAACTCACCGCCGCCGGAGTGCTGCCCGCACCAGGTGCAGGGTGCTCCGCCACGACGATGGCCGAACGGCTCGGCGTCGTACCCGCCCATCGCCGGCTGTTCGACGCCCTGTTGCCCATTCTCGAACGCGCCGGGGCGGTGCGCTGCGAGGGCGCGGACCTCATCGGCCTCGGCGGCACCGGACCGGCCGGTGCTCCCGCACGGCCGCATGCTTCCGTCGAGGCGCAGGAGCAGCTGCTGCGGCGATGTGTGGCTGCGCTGCCCGAAGTGCTGGCCGGGCGCCGCAACCCGTTGGAGGTGCTGTTCCCCGGCGGTTCGACCGACCTCCTCGCGCGGTTCTACGGCGGCGGCGCGGCCGAACGCGCCGCCAATCAGGAGCTCGCCGCCCGGGTGCGCAGCCAGGTCGACGCCTGCGGGCCCGGTGCACGAGTGCTCGAGATCGGCGCGGGCACCGGCGCCACCACGCGCCACGTGCTGGCCGCACTGGACGGCGCCGCACCGGTCGAGTACGTGTTCACCGACCTGTCGGCCTCGTTCCTGCGGCAGGGCGAACAGGCCCTGCGGGCGCACGCACCGGACGCCGTCACCCTGAGGTACGCCCGTTTCGACGCGGAACGGGAACCCGCCGTCCAGGGCTTCGGAGCCGATCACGACGCGGTGGTTGTCGCCGGTGTGCTGCACGCCACCTCGGACGTCACCGCCGCGCTGCGGCACGCCGCCGAGCTCCTGCGTCCGGGCGGCCTCCTCCTGGTGCACGAGACCACCGGGCGTTCCGACTTCCTGACGCTCACCTTCGGGCTGACCGAAGGCTGGTGGCGCTACCAGGACCCCGAGCTGCGCCAGCCCCACTCGCCGCTGCTCACGCCCGGAACCTGGCACGCGGTTGCCGGGAAGGCAGGTCTCACCGACGTCGAGGTGACCGCGGCAGCGGCCACGGGAGCGGCGGGTCCCTGTCTGCTCACGGCCCGCAGGGAACCGGCCGCCGTGACGCCGGACCAGGTATCCACGGCACCGGACCCGGCCGTCCCCACGCCCGAGGCGGCCCGCCACTACGTGCGCGCGGTGTTCGCCGAAGTGCTCCGGCACGATCCGGAGGACCTCGGCGACCACGCGGCCTTCGACGACTTCGGCATCGACTCACTGGTCAGCCTCACCCTCATCGGCCGGTTCGAGGCCGACCTGGGCGCACTGCCGTCGACGCTGCTGTTCGAGCACCTGACCATCGCAGCTCTCGCCGACCACCTGCGCGCCATGCGGCCGACGGAGCTGGCGGCAGCGACCGGAACGCCCCGCACCGGCCCTGGGACGATCTCCGAGGTCCGCCCTGACACCGGGACGCCTTCTGTGGCCCGTACCGGATCCGGGGCAGCCCTTGTGGCCCGTACCGCAGGGACGGAACCCGCTTCGCACGACGGGGCCGTGCGGCCCGACGACATCGCGATTGTCGGCGTCAGCGGCCGGTACCCCGGCGCGCCGGACCTGGACGCCTTCTGGCGGCTGCTGTCGTCCGGCGGGGACGCCGTCACGGAGGTGCCGGAGGACCGGTTCGACTGGCGGGAGTACTACGACGCCCGGCCCGGCACCCAGAACCGGCTCTACACCGCACGGGGCGGGTTCATCGAGGGTGTCGACCGGTTCGACCCCGGCTTCTTCGGCATCCTGGCCCGCGAGGCGGTGAAGATCGACCCACAGGAACGGTTGTTCCTGGAGACCTGCTGGGACCTGCTGGAACGCACCGGCAACCTCGGCGACCGCGCGACCGGGCGCACCGGGGTCTTCGCCGGTGCCATGTACGGCACCTACGGCCAGCTCGCCGCGACCGCGTGGCCGCAGGGCGAGATGACCGGCGCGCACTCGTCGTACTGGTCGATCGCCAACCGGGTGTCGTACCTGCTGGACCTGTCCGGGCCCAGCTACGCGGTGGACTCCGCCTGCTCGTCCTCGCTCACGGCGCTGCACCTGGCCTGCGAGAGCCTGCGGCGCGGAGAATGCGACACGGCGATCGCCGGCGGCGTCAACGTGATCATCCACCCCGCGCACTTCGTCTCGCTGTGTTCGATGACGATGCTGTCGCCGCACGGTATCTGCCGGGTCTTCGACGCCGAAGCGGACGGATTCGTTCCGGGCGAGGGTGTCGGCGCGGTGCTGCTGAAGCCGCTGAGCCGCGCGATCGCCGACGGCGACGACATCTGGGCGGTGGTCAAGGGCAGCGCAGTCAACGCGGGCGGCCGTACCTCCGGCTACACCGTGCCGAACCCGAACGCCCAGGCGGCGGTCATCACGCAGGCCCTCGAACGGGCCGGCGTCGACCCCGCCACGGTCGACTACGTCGAGGCGCACGGCACCGGCACCGCCCTGGGGGACCCGATCGAGATGGCCGGTCTGCGCAGGGTGTTCGACCGGGTCGCCGTGGGCGCAGCCGATGGTGCCGATGCCCGTGCCGACGCCCGGCCGCTGGCCGTGGGCTCGGTGAAGGCCAACGTCGGCCACCTGGAGGCGGCGGCGGGCATCGCCGGGCTCACGAAGGTGCTGCTCCAACTCCGGCACCGCGCCATCGCTCCCTGTGCCCACCTCCGCGAGATCAACCCCCGCATCGACGTCGGCGACCGGCTGGACCTGCCGAGGGAACTACGGCGCTGGGAGGCGGGGGCGTCGCCCCGGCGGGCCGGTATCAGCTCGTTCGGCGCCGGTGGTGCCAACGCACACGTGGTGATCGAGGAGTACGTGCCCGCACGGCCGGACCCGGTGGGCCCGCCGTCCGGAGACCAGCTGTTCGTGCTGTCGGCACGGTCGCCCGAGCTGCTGGCCCAGTACGCCGGTGACGTCGCCGCCGCCCTCGGGGGGCCGCTGCCGGTGGGCGCCGGACTGCCCGGGCTCGCCCACACCAGCCAGGTCGGGCGGCCCGCCCTGCGGGAACGTCTCGCAGTGCTCTGCGGCAGCGTGCCCGAGCTGGTCACCCGACTGACCTCGGTCGCCCGTGGCGAGAGCGCGCCGGGTGTGTGGCGCGGCAGCGCGGCACCCGGCCGCGAAACGGCTGCTGCCCGCGAGGCCGTTGCGGGCGGGCCCGACGACACGGCCGTCGGCCCGGCTGCCGAACGGTGGGCGGACGCGGCCCGGCGCTGGACCGGGGGCGAACGGGTCGACTGGGCCGCCCTGTGGCCCGTTTCGCCACGCGCGGCCGCCTTCCCGGGGCACCCCCAGCGGCGCCGGCGGATCTGGTGGGAGCCGGCCACGCCGCCGCCCGCAGCCCCCGTGTCGCTGCCCGCGACCGAACCCCTGCCCGAGGGCGCTCCCCTCCCCGCGACCGCTTCCGTCCCTGTAACCGCCCCCGTGCCCCTGAGCGTCCTCGGCGAGACCGTCCGCGGCCACCACGTCGGAGGCCGTCGCATCCTGCCGGGTGCCGCCGTTCCCCAGCTCGTCCACGCGGCTCTTCCCGGACTGTCCGGCGCCGTCCGCTTCGGCGACCTGACCTGGCAGTGGCCCCTGGACCTCGACCGCATAACCGAGGTACGGGTCGTGGCGGGCGCCCACCGGCCGGACGAGCCGGTCCCGTTCACGCTCACCGGCCCCGACGGGGTGGCGTACGCGACCGGCACCGTCGAGCCCCTGCCCGACCCCGCCCTGCCGCCCGGTACTGCGCCCGCCCCCGGCCAGGTCGGCCCGTCCGTGGCGCCCGCCGTCGTCTACGCCCGCCTCAGCGCGGGCGGGGTGCGGCACGACGGTGGCCTCCAGGTGCTCCGGGCCCTCTGGGCCGGACCGGGGGAGTGCCTGGCCGATGTGGCGGCATCGCCCGCGCCCGGCCTGTGGCTGGACCCGGCCGTGCTCGACGGCGCGCTCCAGGCGCTCGCCGTGCTCGACGACGCCAACGGCTACCTGCCCACCTCGTGCGCCGAACTGACCAGCGTTCGTCCGCTCCCGGCCCGCTGCCGGGTGCATGCCCGCGATGTCACCCCGGACGGTGCCACCGGCTTCCGCATCGTCGACCTGGACATCTACGACGGGGAGGAACAGATCCTCGTCCTGCGGGGGTTGCGGCTGACCGCCGTCCGGACCGAGGCGCCCCGTGCCGCCGTCCCCCTGGACGCGTCCGTGCCCGCAGCGGTTCGGAGCGAGGCTCCGGCGCCGTACGGCGGTGTCCGTACGGACCACGCCCCCTCGGCCGGTGCGACGGCCCGGGAGTCCGCGCCCGTCGACATCGAGATCCGCCACCGGCGGCCCCGTTGGCGGCCTGCCGGCCCGCCGGAGCCGGGCCGCCCCCTGCGCCGGGTGCTGCTGCACTGTCCGGAGCCCGCACTGCGCGCCGACCTGGCCGCCGAACTGGACCTGCGCGGCATCGCCTGGGACGTCGACGCCGATGCGGGACCCGGCGCCGTGGACGCCGTCCTCCACGTCTGCCCCGCCTCCGCACCGGACCTCACCACACAACTCAGGGAGGGCTTTGACACCACGCTGCGGCTGGCGACGAGCCACCTGGGGGCCGCCCGTTCCCGGACCCCGCTGCGGATGCTGGTGGCACACCACATCGACGAGCGGACCGGGCAGGCCCGGCCCGCGTACGCCGCCCTCGGCGCCCTGCTGCGCACCATCTCGCTGGAGCACACGGACTTCTCCGGCGTCCAGGCGCAGGTGGAGGGGGCCCCCGCAGAGCTTGCCCGGCTGCTGGTCGAGGAACTGCTCGGTGCCGGTGAGGGCGACGTCCGGCACACGGCCACGCAGCGGTACGTGCGGGAGTTCGAGGATTACGAGCCACCGTCGGCCGCTCAGGCGGCCGACCCGGCCCTCTTCACCGGCCCCGCGCGCACCTACCTGATCACCGGCGGAGCCGGCCGGATCGGCACGACGCTCGCCCGGCACCTCGCCGTGCGCGGCGGCCCGGTCAACCTCGTCCTGTGCGGCCGTCGCGCCGCCGACGCCGCAGTGACGGCGGCCTTGCGGGACCTGTCCGCAACCGGAGCCGAGGTGATCTACCACCAGGCCGACGTCAGTGACCGGCGGCAGGTCGACGCTCTCGTGGCGACGGTCCGTCAGCGGTTCGGCGCCCTGCACGGCGTCGTGCACGCGGCTGGTGTCACCCGCGACTCCCTCGCGGTGCGCAAGACCCCCCAGGAGGTGGCCGAGGTACTGGCCCCCAAGGTCTGGGGCGTCGTACACCTGGACGCGGCCACCCGGGACGAACCGCTCGAATTCCTGGCGCTGTTCTCCTCGGTGGCGGCCACTACGGGCAACCTCGGCCAGGCCGACTACGCCTTCGCCAACGCCTTCCTCGATGCCTTCGCCGACGAACGGGCCGCCCGGCACCGCGCCGGGCGGCGTCCCGGGCGCACGGTGTCCATCGGCTGGCCCCTCTGGTCGGACAGCGGCATGCTGGTCGACGAGGCCAGCCGCACCCTGATGGCGCAGCACACCGGCATGGTGCCGCTGCCCGGGGCGGACGCCCTGCGCTCCTACGACGCCTTCCTCGCGGGAGACGAGACGTGCCCCGGCGTGGTCTCCTACGCGGAGGGCCTCCGGCCGCGCAGCACGCGGCACCACACCTTGGTGCCGGACGTCGCCGGGACCGCCGAGGAGGAGCCGACCGCCGAACGAACCGGGAGCGTCGAGCGGGAACTGCGTTCCGTCGCTGCCGGATTCCTGATGGTGCCGGACGACGACGTGGACACTGGCACCGACCTGATGGAACTGGGCTTCGACTCGATCTCGCTGACCGAACTCATCACCAAGGTCAACGCGCGCTACGGCCTCGACCTCCTGCCCACCGTACTGTTCGAGGCCCCCACCCTGGAGGCGCTCGCCGAGCGCCTGGTCCGCGAGCACCTGACGGTCGGGCGGGTGGAGGACGTCCCGGAAAGGGCGTTGTCCGAAGCATCTGCCGCATCTTCCGCACCTGCCGTGTCTGATGTTCCTGGCGAATCCTCGGTGTCGCCCGTACCCGCCGGCCGGGTGTCCGGCCGCGCCGGGTCCGCGATGCCCGTCGCCATCGTCGGCATGGCCGGCCGGTTCCCCGGCTCCGATGATCTCGCAGCCCTCTGGCGGACGGTGTCGGCCGGTCGGGACCAGGTGGGGCCCGTCCCCGCGGACCGTGCCGAACTGCTCGCCGATCCGCGGATGGCCGGGGTACGCGCCGGATTCCTGGAACGTGTCGCGGAGTTCGACGCGGCAGCCTTCGGCATCTCGCCGCGCGAGGCCGGATACATGGACCCGCAGCAACGCCACTTCCTGGAGGTGACGTGGCAGGCCCTGTACGACGCGGGCCGTCGCCCCGGCGAGCTGGCGGGTTCAGCCACCGGCGTGTTCGTCGGCGTGGCCACGGGCGACTACAACGAGCTGATGACGGCATATGGCGGCGCCCCCGAGGCCCACATGGCCACCGGTGTCGCCCACGCCGTCCTCGCCAACCGGGTCTCTCATCTGCTGGACCTGCACGGCCCCAGCGAGGCGCTGGACACCGCGTGCTCCAGTTCGCTGGTCGCCGTGCACCACGCCGTCCGCGCGCTGCAGAACGGTGACTGCGACCTGGCCATCGCCGGTGGCGTTAACCTGACGCTCAGTCCCGCCCTTTTCGCGACCTTCACCAGGGCCGGGATGCTCAGCCCACGCGGCCGGTGCGCCAGTTTCGACGACTCCGCCGACGGATACGTCCGGGGCGAAGGCGTCGGCGCCGTCGTACTGAAGCCGCTGGACCGCGCACGGGCGGACGGCGACCACGTGCACGCGGTGATCCTGGGCAGCGCGGTCAACCACTGCGGCCGCACGCCGTCCCTGACCGCGCCCAACCCGACGTCCCAGGCGGACGTCGTCGTCGACGCCGTCCGGGCGGCCGGGGTGGACCCGCGCACCATAGGCTTCGTCCAGGCGCACGGCACCGGCACTCCGCTGGGCGATCCCATCGAGATCGAGGGCCTCAAGCAGGCTTACGCCCGGTTGTACGAGGACTGGAACCTGCCCGCCCCGGCCGAGCCGCACGTAGCGGTCGGCTCGGTGAAGGCCAACATCGGTCACCTGGAGGCGGCAGCCGGGATCGTCGGCCTGCTCACCACGGTGCTCGCGATGCGGGGCGGTCTCGTCCCGCCCCAGCCGCACCTGCGCGAGCCGAACCACTACCTGCGCCTGGGCGGCACCCCGCTGACCCTGGCGGACGGAGCCCGGCGCTGGGACCCGGTGACGGACGAGTCCGGGCAGCCGGTGCGCCGCGCCGGAGTCAGCTCGTTCGGCTTCGGCGGGTCCAACGCCCATGTGGTGCTCCAGGTCGAGGGAGCGGCGGAGACCCGGCCACCCTCGACCGGCGGACCGTGGGTCGTGCCGGTGTCGGCGAGGGACGCTCAGGCCCTGGCCGACTACCGCGCGCGGCTGGCCGACTTCCTCGACCGGACGCCGGCCGCCCGCCTCGACCAGGTGGCGTACACCTTGCAGGTCGGTCGGGAGGAACTCCCGCACCGCCTCGCAGTGGTGGTCCGCGACCGCGCCCAGCTCGTCGCCGCGCTGCGCGGCACGAGCCCCGACGGAGTACACCTCGGCGTGGCGACCGCCCGCCCGGACGGTGCTCGCGCGCACGTCACTCCGGAGGAGCTCGCCGCAGCCTGGTGCGACGGCCATGCCGTCGACTGGGCCGGCCGCTGGCCCGCCGTCCCCGGCCGGACACCGCTCCCCGGGCCAGGCTTCAGCCGCGTGAGGCACTGGTTTCCCCGTCCCGCCCAGCCCCTGAAGGGATCGACCGACACCATCACCGAGCCTGACAAGACCTCGGTCGAAGCCGTCGAAACCGTGGCCGTACCTGTGGGGAACCGGAGTGAAACCCGTCAGGCCGCGCCCGCAGCCGTCGCGACCACGTCCGTTGCCGCACGGGCCTCGACCGCTTCCGTGCCGTCGTCACTGTCGTCACTCCGGTCCGCCGAGGACGCGAACGAGTCCGTACAATCCGCCCCGGCACGTCGCGCGGCGCGTGGACAGGTCCGCTTGGCGCCGGTACACCGCGTGGACGCGCCGCGGCCCCCGTCCCCGCGCGTCGGCGCACCCGAGCCGTCGGCCCCGGCGCCCGCACGGGCCGCCGAGGTGACGGCGCAGGGGCTCCGCGAGCGGGTGGCGGTGGCGCTGGGCCTGCCTGCCGAGGAGATCGGCGACCACGACTCGTTGACCAGCCTCGGCCTCGACTCGATCATGCGCGTGGAACTGGTCCGCTGGCTGCACGACAAGCACGGCACTACCCTGCCGACGAGCGAGCTCTATGAGCACGACACGCTCTCCGGCCTGGCGCGCTACCTCGGCACGGTCGGTGCGCCGGACCCCGCCCCGGCTGCTCCGGACTCCGTACGGTCCCGGCCGGAGGCCGAGTCGGCCGCGGTGATGCCCGTACAGCCGGTGTCGGCGCCGCAACCGGTCGCCGCGGACGCCGTACGGCAGCCCATCCAGGAAGCGGCCCTGATGCCGGACCCGGCGACGCCTGTACCGGCCGAGTCGACTCCGGCACCGGCCGCTCCGGATGCGCAATCGGAGGCGGATGCGGAGCCGGACGACCTCGCCGCCGTCGTGCGTCGCGCCGTCGAGCGTGCCGTGCAGAAGGATCTGGGGCCCGACGGCCGGTTCACGGACGGTTCCCTCACCTCTCTCGACATGCTGCGGGCGGTACGCGCACTGGAGAAGGTGCTCGGCACGCTGCCCAAGACGCTGCTGTTCGACCGGCCCGACTGCGTCTCGCTCGCCGACCACCTGGCCGGACGGTTCGGCGCCCCGGCGGTGGCCCGGCTCGGGGAACCCCCCGCCCCCGCCGCCCCTGCCCCGCGGGACATCGCCCACACCGGAGCGGGCGCCAGGGTGGTTGTACCGCGCTCCGAGCTGGCCGACCGCCCCGACCTGCTGCGGCTCGTGCGGGATGTCGAGGAGCAGTACGGGATGGAGACCGGCCTGGCCGGTCTGAGCATCGCTCCGCTGCTGTTCTTCCCGGCCACCCGCGACGGCTACCTGGCGATCGGCCGCCGTGACGACTCCGTGCTGGTGTGGCGGTACACCGGTGCACCGGAGCAGTTCGCCTCGGCGGCCGGTGAGCTGCTGGCACACTGCCGCGACAACGGACTGCGGCTCAACCTGCTGTCCACCGAACCTCTCACGGAGCTGGCCGGCACCCCCATGCTGGCCACCGCGTTCGGGGTCGTGCAACGGCTGCAGAACCTCGACGCGTTCTCGCTCGACGGCGGTCGCCGGAGCAAACTGCGCTATCTGGTGAACCGGTTCCGCCGCGACGGTGACAACCGGGTCGGGGAGTACGTCAGCGGCTCCGACCCGGCGACCGACGAGGCGATCGCCGGTCTGGTCGACCAGTGGTCCGAGGGCAAGCAGATGGTGAACGCGTACGTCGCCGAGGCCCGCGAGCTGATCAGGGCGGGGAAGCTGCCCGACCGACACCGGATCTTCCTGACCTACCGTGACCAACAGCTGCTCAGCGCCATCGTGCTGGCCGCACTGCCCGCCGAGAAGGGGTACCTGCTCGATGTGGAGTTCTATCCGCGGAGCATGCCGCTGGGCGGCCTGGAGTACAGCCTGGTCGAGATCGTGGGGCGGCTCGCCGCGGAGGGGGCCGAGGTGCTCAGCTTCGGCGGCAGCTTCGGCGTCGAGGTGACGACCACGCCCAACCCGGCGGAGGACGTGCGCCAGGCGCTCGCCGAACTGCGCTCGGTCGGGATCTTCGACGAGGGCAACTACCGCTTCAAGAAGAAGTTCGGGCCGGTCGAGGTGCCCCTCTACCTTTGCCAGCCGGCCGCGAACCGTACCGATGCCGTCGACCTGATCACGATGATCGCCAACTCGGAGGACACGGCGGCCACTTCCCCGGAGGGCGTGGACACCGGCACGGCGGGTACCCCCGGTTCGGCCGACCACGAGGCGCCCCCCGGCGCGCCCGTGTCCGACCGCGCCGCGCAGCTGGCCCGGGTCGGGCACAACCCGGTCCTGCTCGACCACGCGGAGGTGGAGTTCGACCTGCTCACCGACTCGTGGTTCGAGCGCACCGACGCCTTCGTCACCGACCGGATGGCCGCCCTGGCTGCCCGGGTCGCGGACCCGGGCAGCGCCCCGGTGGCACCGCCCGCCTGGATGCCGCTGTCGCATGTGTCGTGGACGGCGTCCGGACGGTCCGCCGAGCTGCGGCTGTGCCGCTCCTGGCCCGGCCGACGGGGAGTCGTGCTGCACAACGACCTGTTCCCGACGTGGCAGTTCGCGCTGGCCGAGGCGGGGTTCACAGCGGTCCGGACACCGCGTCCGGACGGCGCGGCGCACACCGGCGACGCCCGGCTCGCCAGGCTGGCAGCCCTGCTGGACGAGTACGGCGCGGACGTGTCGTTCGTCTGTCTGGAGCTGAGCACCAACGCGGCCGGCGGCCTCCCGCTGACCCTCGGCGCACTCAGGGAGGCGGCCCGCACCCTGCATGAGCGCGGCGTGCCGCTGGTGCTGGACGCCACCCGGATGGTGGACAACGCGTGGGCGGCCGGCGAAGCGGCCCGCGTCGACCTCTGGCAGACGGTGCGCGACCAGCTCGACACCGCCGACGCCGTGACGGTGAGCCTGTCGAAGAACTTCGCCGTCGGGCTTGGCGGGCTGGTCGCCACCCGGCGCTCCGACCTGGCCGAGCGGATGGCCGAGGACGAGGACGCCTACGGCCGTCAACTCGGCCGCCAGCAACAGGCCGTGCTCGGTGCGGCGCTCGCCGACACACCGGTGATCGGCGAGCTGGTCCACCGCCGCGGCGAGCAGGTGCGGTCCCTGCACCAGCGGCTGGTCGAGGCCGGTGCGCCGGTGCACGGTGGGCCGGGCGCACACTGCGTGCTGCTCGACCCGCGGCGCGACGACGCGTTCGGCGGCCTCGCGCAGCCCGGGCCCGCCATGCTCGCCTGGCTCTACCGGGCCACCGGGGTCCGGGGCGGCCCGCACCTGGGCGACGACCCGGCCGGTCTGCTGCGCCTCGCGGTGCCGACGGGCCTGTCCGACGCCGACGCCAAGACGCTCACGGACCGGCTCGCCAGCTGCTTCGTCGATCGCTCCGGGGTGGTGGACCTGCACCCGACGGGACCGGTGGACTCGCCGATGGCGTTGGCACGGGCCCGGTTCGAGCCGGCGGACCGGATTCCGGACGACGTACGGGCAGCGGTTGCCGCCGGCTACGCGCCTGCGGGTGACAACCTGGCGGTGCTCAACGCGCACGCCCCGGCCGTCCAGCGGCACCTGGTGGAGCTGGAGACCGCGACCGTCGAGGCGTTCGTGCACGGCACCGGCCCCACCCTGCTGCTGATGCACCCGTTCAACATCGGGGCCGGGATGTTCGCCCGCCAATTCGCCGAACTGGGCGCGGACCACCGGCTGGTGGTCCTGCATCACCCCGGGGTAGGCGCCACCCGCACCCGGGGGCAGATGTCCCTCGACCACATCGTCGACCTCTGCACCGAGGCCCTGGAACGGCTCGGCATCGACGGCCCGCTGCACCTGGCCGGAGCGTCCTGGGGCGCACTGGTGGCCCAGACCTTCGCGCTGAGGCACCCCGGCCGCGTCGCCTCGCTGACCACCATTGGCGGCTCGTACCGGTACGCCAACCGGGTCGGCGAGGTGAACCGGCTCGAGGTCATCGTGGCCGAGGACATGGCCGCCGTGGCGGCGGCCACCGGCGACGAGGCGCGGCTGCCGGACCTCGCGGCGGAACTGCTGCGCTGCGAGAGCATGGACCCCTACGTCGGCCTGTCCTACCTGGACTTGTTCGCCGACGAACCGGATCTGCTGCGCCGACTGCCGGAGCTCGACCTGCCGGCCGCGGTGATCCAGGGACGGCTCGACTGCGTGGTGCCGTTGGACACCGCCCGCAAGCTGGCGGCCGCCATCGCGGGCGCGCGGTACGAGGAACTGGCCGACGCCGGGCACTTCCCCTGCGTGACCCACGCGGACGAGATCAGTCGGCTCTTGCGGGAGGTCGTCGCCGCGTCCGCCGACCGAGAGCCCCACACCACTCTCCGCCCCTCCGACGCCTCCGGCACACCGCGTTCCACCGACGCCCACCGGCACCCAGAGGAGACCGCATGACCACCGCACCGCGCCCCGTCACCGTGGGCGTCGAGGCGCTCGACGTCTACGGCGGCAGCGCCTGGATCAGCGCCGACGACCTGGCCGCGGGCCGGGGCCTGGACCGCGGCCGCGTCAAGAACCTGATGCTGACGGGACGTTCGGTCGCGCTGCCCTTCGAGGACCCGGTCACCCACGCGGTGAACGCCGCCAAGGGCCTGGTCGACGGTCTCGACCCGGAGGCGCGCGACGCGATCGAGGTCGTGCTGGTGGCGACCGAGTCCGGCGTGGACTACAGCAAGTCGATCGCCTCGTACGTCCACCGATACCTCGAACTGCCCTCGCACTGCCGGCTCCTGGAGGTCAAGCAGGCGTGCTACGCCGCCACCGCGGCCCTGCAGCTCGCCGTCGGCTATCTCGCCTCGGGCGCCTCACCGGACGCACGGGTGCTGCTGATCGCCACCGACGTGGGCCTCGCCGACGAGCGTGCCGAGTACGCCGAACTGGCCACCGGCAGCGGCGCGGTCGCGATGCTGCTCAGCGAGCACCCCGACATCCTCGAACTGGATCTCGGAGCGTTCGGCCTGCACAGCTTCGAGACGATGGACACCGCCCGGCCCGGTCCCGACATCGAGGTCGCCGACGCCGACCAGTCCCTTGTGGCCTACCTGGAGTGCACGGTCCGCAGCTTCGCCGACTACCGAACCCGGGTCGCCGACGTGACGTTGGACGGCACGTTCGACCACCTGGTCTTCCACACACCATTCGCCGGCATGGTGCGGGCCGCGCACCGCCGGGCGATGCGCGAGTTCACCGGGTTCGGCTCGGCCGCGATCGCCACCGACTTCACCCGCAGGGTCGAGCCGGGCCTCACCTACCCGGCGCAGGTCGGCAATCTCTTCTCCGGGTCTCTCTACCTGGCGCTGGCAAGCCTGGTGGACCAGTTGCCCGGAGCGACGGATCGGGCCCGGGTGGGCCTGTTCTCCTACGGGTCGGGGTGCTCCTCGGAGTTCTTCAGCGGCACCGTGCGCGAGGAGTCCAGGCAGGCCATGGCGGCCCGGAAGATCGGGCCGCGGCTGGCCGCCCGTCGCCGCCTCGGCTTCGCCGAGTACACCGAGCTGCTGCCGGAGAGCCGGGCCTGTCTGCTGCCCCGCGCACACCTGGCCGTCGGCGCCCACACCGATTGGCGCCCCGACTCCCCCGGCGGGCCGCCCCTGCTCGCTCTCCAGGGCGTGGAGAACTACCACCGTCACTACGACTGGATCTGAACCGGAAGGACGTCAACGACACCATGGAACACACCGACGGAGCGGTGCTGGCCGCCATCCGCCACCACGCGACCGCGATCCTGCCGGACCTCGCGCCCGCCGACATCGTGCCCACCCGGACGCTCGCTGAGCTCGGCCTCAACAGCGTGGACCGCAGCGAGGTGGTCACCAACGTGATGGACGACCTGGACGTGCTCGTCCCGATCACCGAGTTCCGCCAGGCCATGCCGGTCGGCGACCTGGTCGCCCTGTTCGAGCGGTACCGGTGACGCCGGCCGGCATGCGGGCGGCGGTCACCGGACTCGGCGTGCTGTCGCCGCTGGGGCCCGACGCGGACCGGTTCACCGCCGCGCTCCGCGCGGGCCGCACCGCGATCGCCCGGACCGGGGCGAACGACGCTCTGCCGTACCGGGCCGCGCTGTCCGACGACGCGCTGAGCGAGGCACTCGCGGCGGCGTCCCTCCCGCTCGGGGCGCTGAGCCGCACGTCCCGAACCGTCCGCGCGTCGCTGGCCGTAGCGGGTCAGGCATGGCGGGCGGCCGGACTGCACCGGCGCGACCTCGACCCGCGGCGGCTCGCCGTGGTGGTCGGGGGCAACAACCTGAACGGCGCCCAGAGCGCCGCCGCCGCGGGACGCCTGGGACGGGACCCGCTGCTGGTCCCGCCCCGGCTGGCTCTCCAGTACCAAGACACCGACCATGTGGCGACACTCAGCGCGGCGTTCGGCATCAGGGGGGAGGGGCTAACCGTGGGCGGAGCATCGGCCGGTGGCAACCTCGCTCTGATCCAGGGCGCCCGGCTGATCGCGTGGGGGGTCGCCGACGCCTGCCTGGTCGTCGGTGCGCTGGCCGAACCCGCACCGGCCGAACTGCGCAGTTTCCTGAACCTGGGCGCCATGGTGCCCACCGAGGGCAGCGGGCCCGGCGGTCCCTTCGACCGCTCGCACCGCGGGTTCGTGCACGGGCCCGCGGCAGCCGCGATGGTGCTGGAGAGAGCGGACGCGGCGATGCGCGACGGAGCCGACGTACTGGCTGAACTGGCGGGGCACGCCGCCGCGCTGGACGCGAACAGCCAGCCCGATCCGACCGTCGACGGGGAGGCCGACGCCATGGCCCGGGCCCTGGCGGACGCCGGCATCGCCCCGGCCGACGTGGACCTGGTCAGTACGCACGGCACGGGTTCCCCGCTGGGCGACCGGGTCGAGGCCGACGCCATCGCCCGGGTGTTCGCCCACGCCTCGCCCTGGGCCAATGCGGTCAAGGGACTGGCCGGGCACGCGCTCACCGCGGCCGGCCTGGTGTCCGCTGTCGCCGCCGTGGTGCAACTGCGCGGCGGCTTCGCGCACCCCGACCCGTGGCTGCGCGCACCGATCGACGGTGCCCCCAGGCTGGTCGGGGACACCGCCGTCGCCACCCCGCTGCGCTGGGTGGTGTCGAACGCCTTCGGCTTCGGGGGGTTCAACTCCGCCTTGGTGTGGCGGGCTGCTCGATGAGGCGCCCCGTCGCGTCCAGCAGGGTACGGCGCAGGGACTCGGGCAGCCCTTTCAAGTAGAAGTGGTCTCCGGGGAAGACGTGCAGGCTGAAGCCCCCGGCCGTGAGATCGGCCCAGCGTGCCATCTGCGCCGGGTCGACCTCCGGGTCGGCGTCGCCGGTGAGGGCCGTCACCGGGCACGCCAGGGGCGGCGTCGACGTCGGCTGGTACGTCTCCACCAGCCGGAAGTCGGCCCGCAGCGACGGAAGGAACAGGTTCGCCAGGTCCGGCGAGTCGAGCACCGCCGACGGTGTGCCACCGAGCCCCGTCAGCACCTCCAGGAACTCGCGGTCGCCGAGCAGATGACGTACTCCCGTCCCCCCGGGCACCCGCCGGCCGGAGACGAACACCATGCCCGGCGCCGGGCGCAGCCGCTGCGCCGCCTCATAGGCCACCATCGCGCCCATGCTGTGCCCGAACAGCGCGTAGGGCCTGTCCAGCAACGGCTCCAGCGCGGGCACCAGGTCCTCGACAAGATCCGACATACGGGTGTACGGCGTTTCGTGGTATCGCCGTTCCCGGCCGGGCAGCACGATCGGGACCACGTCGATGTCCGGCGCCAGCATCCGGCGCCACGGCAGGAAGAGCGTGCTTCCCCCGCCGGCATGCGCGAAGCAGAACAACCGGACGGGGGCGTGCGGATCTCGTGTGCCGACGGTCCAGTCCACGGTCATCGGGACCCTCCTGCTTCTCGTACCACCAGGTGGCCGTAGGAGCCGCCCGAGCCGACGGCGTTCACCAGGGCCCGCCGTGGCGTGCCGGACCGTTCCCAGCCGATGGCCCTCCGGGGCACGTACACCGGCCCGTCCGCCCAGTCCACCAGTGGATTCGGCCGGTCGGAGACCAGGGTCGGCGCGATCCGGCCGTGCCGCAGTTGCATCAGAACTTTCATCAGCTGCCCGAGCCCGGCCGCCGCCTCGGCGTGCCCGATGTTCGGCTTGACCGTGCCCATGGGGACCGGGACTCCGCGGCCGACCAGCAGCTCGGCGAAGGCCGAGACCTCCGTCGCGTCCGCGAGGCTCGCGCCCGCCGCGGAGCTCTCCACGTAGGACAGCGCCGCCGGATCCAGCCCGGCTGTCCGCAGCATTTCCCCCAGCGACGCGGTCAGTTGCGCCGGGCCGGGGGGGCCCCCCCCGGGCCCCTTCGGTCGGGATCAGAACGGGGAGCGTCAGTCCGTGAGGTTCACCGAACGGGCCGAGACCGCGCCGATCTCGGCGGCGATCTCCGTGAGCACGGCCTGCGGGACCGTGTCGTCGACGGTGAGGACGACCAGCGCCTCGCCGCCCTCCTCCGCGCGGGAGACCTGCATGCCCGCGATGTTCAGTCCGGCCTCGCCGAGGATCCGGCCGACCGTGCCGACGACGCCGGGGCGGTCCTCGTACCGCAGGACGACCATGTGCTCGGCCAGCGCCAGGTCCACGTCGTACTCACCGATGGCGACGATCTTCAGCAGGTGCTTGGGACCGGCCAGCGTGCCGGAGACCGAGACCTCCTCGCCGCCCGCGAGCGTGCCGCGCACCGTCACCACGTTGCGGTGGTTCGGGGACTCGCTGGAGGTGGTGAGACGGACCTCGACACCGCGCTCCTGCGCGAACAGCGGCGCGTTCACGTACGAGACCGTCTCCGCGACGACATCCTCGAACACGCCCTTGAGCGCGGAGAGTTCGAGCACCTTCACATCGTGCTGGGTGATCTCGCCGTAGACCTCGACGTCGAGCCGGGCCGCGACCTCGCCCGCGAGGGCGGTGAAGATCCGGCCGAGCTTCTCGGCGAGCGGCAGCCCCGGGCGTACGTCCTCGGCGATGACCCCGCCCTGGACGTTGACCGCGTCCGGGACCAGCTCACCGGCGAGCGCGAGCCGTACGGAACGCGCGACCGCGACGCCCGCCTTCTCCTGCGCCTCGTCGGTGGAGGCGCCGAGGTGGGGCGTACAGACGACCTGGTCGAACTCGAAGAGCGGGGAGTCCGTGCAGGGCTCCTTCGCGTACACGTCGAGACCGGCGCCGGCGACCCGGCCCTCCTTGAGGGCGGAGGCGAGCGCCGCCTCGTCGACGATCCCGCCGCGCGCGGCGTTGACGATCCGGACCGACGGCTTGACCTTGTGCAGCGCCTCGTCGCCGATGAGACCGATCGTCTCGGGGGTCTTGGGCAGGTGCACGGTGATGAAGTCCGACACCTCCAGGAGCTCGTCCAGCGTCAGCAGCTTGACGCCCATCTGCGCGGCGCGGGCCGGCTGCACATAGGGGTCGTACGCGACGATCTTCATGCCGAAGGCGGACATGCGCTGTGCGACGAGCACGCCGATCCGGCCCAGACCGACGACACCGAGGGTCTTCTCGCTCAGCTCGACGCCCGTGTACTTGGAGCGCTTCCACTCACCGTTCTTGAGCGCGGTGTTGGCCTGCGGGATGTGGCGCGCGGTGGCCACCAGCAGACCGCAGGCCAGCTCGGCGGCGGTGACGATGTTCGACGTCGGCGCGTTGACGACCATCACGCCGGCCTTCGTGGCGGCGGAGACGTCGACGTTGTCCAGGCCGACACCGGCGCGGGCGACGACCCTCAGCTTCCTGGCCGCGGCCACGGCCTCCGCGTCGACCTTGGTCGCGGAGCGGACGAGGATCGCGTCCACGTCGGCGATGGCAGGAAGCAGCTCCGCGCGGTCGGCGCCGTTGCAGTGCCGGATCTCGAAATCCGGACCGAGCGCGTCGACGGTGGCGGGCGAAAGCTCTTCAGCGATGAGTACGACAGGTTTCGAGCTCACGTGAGTCCTCACAAGTCCCATTGCGGACGGCCGTCCCGACGGCCGCATGCGGTGGAGGGGTCCTAGGGCGGAGCGCGCCCTAACCGCGTGAAAGACGCACGACGCTGTGGGCCTGACGCGTATGTGTTGAGCAGTGTAGTGCTGCCATGGGCTGCGTTTCCGCCCGTACGGCAGGATCACTCGAACGTGCGGCCAGGCGGCGGTGCGCCGTGCGTCGACGAGGGGCGGGCGGCCCCGGCCCGGCCCTCTCCCCCGGTGTGTCCGGAGGAGAGGGAGCCGGTCCGGGGCCGCCCGCCCACGGTGTTACGCGTCCTCGTCGTCGACCCAGCTCATGAGCTTGCGCAGCTCGGCGCCGGTCGTCGCCAGCAGGCTGTCGCTGTCGGCCTTCTTGTACTCGTTGTACTTCTTCAGACCGCCGTGGTACTCGTCCATCCAGTTCTTGGCGAACGTACCGTCCTGGATCTCAGCCAGGATCTTCTTCATCTCGACCTTGGTCTGGTCGGTGATGACGCGCGGGCCGCTGACGTAGTCGCCCCACTCGGCGGTCTCGGAGACCGACCAGCGCATCTTCTCCAGGCCGCCCTCGTACATGAGGTCCACGATCAGCTTCAGCTCGTGGAGGCACTCGAAGTACGCGATCTCCGGCTGGTAGCCGGCCTCGGTCAGCGTCTCGAAGCCCGCCTTGACCAGCGCGGCGGTACCGCCGCAGAGCACGGCCTGCTCACCGAACAGGTCGGTCTCGGTCTCCTCGGTGAAGGTCGTCTTGATGACGCCGGCGCGGGTGCCGCCGATGCCCTTCGCGTAGGAGAGGGCCAGCGCGAACGCCGAACCCGAGAAGTCCTGCTCGACGGCGGCGATGCACGGAACGCCGCGGCCCTCCTCGTACTGGCGGCGCACCAGGTGGCCCGGGCCCTTGGGGGCGACCATCGCGACATCGACATTGGCCGGCGGCTTGATGAAGCCGTAGCGGATGTTGAGGCCGTGGCCGAAGAACAGCGCGTCGCCGTCCTTCAGGTGGTCCTTGACGGACTCCTCGTACACCTGGGCCTGGATCGGGTCCGGCACCAGGATCATGATGACGTCGGCCTCGGCGGCGGCCTCGGCGGGCGTCACGACCCGCAGACCCTGCTCCTCGGCCTTGGCCTTGGACTTGGAGCCCTCGTGCAGGCCGACCCGGACGTCGACACCCGAGTCACGGAGCGACAGCGCGTGGGCGTGGCCCTGGCTGCCGTAACCGATGACCGCGACCTTGCGGTTCTGGATGATGGACAGGTCGGCATCGTCGTCGTAGAACAGCTCGGCCACTGGGTCTTCTCCTTGGTGTGCACTTCTGTGAAATGTCGCAGCTTCCGTCCCACCGTACGGCGGGTGGGCGAAGCCGGTCTCCCGGTCTCGGTATTCGAACCGGACCGGGCGGGGTCCTGTTCGCCTCTCGTGGCGAGGGGCGTCAGGCGCTGCGGTCCAGGGCCCGCAGGCTGCGGTCCGTGATGGACCGCGCGCCACGCCCTATGGCGATCGTCCCGGACTGCACCAGCTCCTTGACGCCGAACTGCTCCAGCATCTTGAGCATGGCGTCGAGCTTGTCACTCGATCCGGTGGCCTCGATCGTGACCGCGTCGGGTGACACGTCGACGGTCTTGGCGCGGAAGAGCTGGACGATCTCGACGATCTGGGAGCGGGTCTCGTTGTCGGCGCGGACCTTCACCAGGACGAGCTCGCGCTGGATCGCAGCGCCGGGCTCGAGTTCGACGATCTTCAGGACGTTCACCAGCTTGTTGAGCTGCTTCGTCACCTGCTCCAGGGGCAGTTCCTCGACATTGACCACAATGGTGATGCGGGAGATGTCGGGGTGTTCGGTGACACCGACGGCGAGCGAGTCGATGTTGAAACCGCGGCGGGAGAACAGCGCGGCGATCCGGGCGAGGATGCCGGGGGTGTTCTCCACCAGAACGGAGAGCGTGTGCCTGGTCATGTGTCGGTCTCTTCTCTCGTTCTCGCGGCTCAGTCGTCGGCGCTGTCGCCGAAGTCGGGGCGGATGCCCCGGGCGGCCATGACCTCGTCGTTGGAGGTGCCGGCGGCGACCATCGGCCACACCTGGGCGTCCTCGTGGACGATGAAGTCGACCACGACGGGGCGGTCGTTGATGGCGTTGGCCTTGGCGATGACCGCGTCGAGATCGTCCGGGGACTCGCAGCGCAGGGCGACACAGCCCATGGCCTCGGACAGCTTGACGAAGTCCGGGACGCGGGTGCCGCCGCTGGGGCCGCCGCCGTTGTCCGCCCCCGCGTGCAGGACGGTGTTGGAGTAGCGCTGGTTGTAGAAGAGGGTCTGCCACTGGCGGACCATCCCGAGCGCCCCGTTGTTGATGATCGCGACCTTGATCGGGATGTTGTTGAGCGCGCAGGTCGTGAGTTCCTGGTTGGTCATCTGGAAGCAGCCGTCGCCGTCGATCGCCCAGACGGTACGGTCCGGCTGCCCGGCCTTGGCGCCCATGGCCGCCGGGACGGCGTATCCCATGGTCCCGGCGCCGCCGGAGTTCAGCCAGGTGGCGGGCTTCTCGTACTCGATGAAGTGCGCGGCCCACATCTGGTGCTGGCCGACGCCCGCGGCGAAGATCGTGTCCTCCGGCGCGAGCTGCCCGACGCGCTGGATGACCTGCTGCGGCGAGAGGGAGCCGTCGCCGGGCTGCTCGTAGCCGAGGGGGTAGGTCGCGCGCCAGCGGTCGAGGTCGCGCCACCACGCGGCGTACTTGCCCTGGGCGGCACCGCCGACATGGCCTTCGGTGTGCTCCGCCTGGACGGCCTGGACGAGGTCGGCCAGGACCTCGCGGGCGTCCCCGACGATCGGCACGTCCGCGATGCGGTTCTTGCCGATCTCGGCGGGGTCGATGTCCGCGTGGACGATCTTGGCGTACGGCGCGAAGCTGTCCAGCTTGCCGGTGACGCGGTCGTCGAAGCGGGCGCCGAGGGCGACGATCAGGTCGGCCTTCTGGAGCGCGGTGACGGCGGTGACCGAACCGTGCATGCCCGGCATCCCCACGTGCAGCGGGTGGCTGTCGGGGAAGGCGCCCAGCGCCATCAGGGTGGTGGTGACGGGGGCGCCGGTCAGCTCGGCGAGGACCTTCAGCTCCGCGGTGGCGCCGGCCTTGATGACGCCGCCGCCGACGTACAGGACGGGGCGCTCGGCCTGGGTGATCAGCCGGGCGGCCTCGCGGATCTGCTTGGCGTGCGGCTTGGTCACCGGACGGTAGCCCGGCAGGTCCTGGGTGGGCGGCCAGGAGAAGGACGTACGGGCCTGGAGGGCGTCCTTGGCGATGTCGACCAGGACGGGGCCCGGCCGGCCCGTGGAGGCGATGTGGAACGCCTCGGCGATGGTCCGCGGGATGTCCTCGGCCTTGGTGACGAGGAAGTTGTGCTTGGTGATCGGCATCGTGATGCCGCAGATGTCCGCCTCCTGGAAGGCGTCCGTGCCGATGGCCTTGCTCGCCACCTGGCCGGTGATCGCGACGAGCGGCACCGAGTCCATGTGCGCGTCGGCGATCGGGGTGACCAGGTTGGTGGCGCCGGGCCCCGAGGTGGCCATGCAGACGCCGACCTTGCCGGTGGCCTGGGCGTAGCCGGTCGCGGCGTGGCCCGCGCCCTGCTCGTGGCGGACGAGGACGTGCCGGACGCGGGTGGAGTCCATCATCGGGTCGTACGCGGGGAGGATGGCGCCCCCGGGGATGCCGAATACGATCTCGGCGCCCACCTCTTCAAGAGACCGGATGAGCGACTGCGCGCCCGTGACGTGCTCGACTGAGGCGGAGGACGGTCCGCCGTTACGGGCCCGCGGCTGCGGATGGTGGGCCCCGGTGGCCTGCTCGGTCATCGGCATTCTCTTCTCGAAGCTGAGGGTTTTTGCGAGGTTTGTGGTGTGCCGGTGCAACAAAAAACCCCTCGTGCCGTGAGGCAGGCGAGGGGAGCGCGTCGGTGCGGTCTGCAGAGCGGGAAGGGGGCTCTGCGTCAGCCGACGCGCTGTCCAAGTACGAGAATTCGGGTGCGCATGGAAATGACCCTCCCTCCGGCGCGCCCCGGCTGTCAAGTGGGTGGGACGGGAGTCTCAGTATTTGAGCGGACCGGGGGCCGGGGAATCCGGTCGGAGACGGGCTGCCGGGGCCGCCGTACGGGCAGTGCGCCACCGGTGCCGGCGAGGACGGGCAGCGCGTTGGTGCTGGGCATGGGGTAGGAACCGGCCACCAGGGCGCGGCGCAGCCGGTACTCGTCGAGCGGCCCGGAGAAGGCCATGCCCTGGCCGTGGGTGCACCCCATGGCGCGCAGGGCGGTCACCTGTTCGGGGAGGTCCACCCCCTCGGCGACGGACTGCATGCCCAGGTCGCAGGCGATCCGCAGCAGCCCGGCGGTGATCTTGTGGAGCCGGCCGGACTCGACGACGCCCTCGACCAGACCGCGGTCCAGTTTCAGTACGTCGACGGGGAGGCGGCGCAGCGCGTTCATCGCCGCGTACCCGCTGCCGAAGCCGTCGAGCGCGATCCTGACGCCGAGGCGGCGCAGTGCGACGAGGCGGTGCTCCAGCTCGTCCAGGGAGGCGCGCGGGTCGTTGTCGGACAGCTCGATCATCAGGGCCCCGGAGGGCAGGTCGTGGCGCATCAGCAGGGCTTCCACGGAGCTGAGCGGGAGGGACTTGTCGAGGAGCTTGCGGGCCGGGATCCGTACGGAGACGGGCGCGGAGTAGCCCATCCCGGCGCGTTCGGCGGCCTGCTTGACGGCTTCTTCGAGGAGCCAGTGGCCCAGCTCCGAGGTGCGGTCGCCGTCGTCGGAGCCGCGCAGGAACTCGGCGGGGGTGAAGAGGATGCCCTGGGCGGAGCGCCAGCGGGCCTGGGCGGCGACGGCGGAGACCCGGCCCGAGGTGAGGTGCACCACGGGCTGGTGGAGCAGGGTGAACTCGCCGTCGTGCAGCGCGGTGCGCAGTCTGGCGGCCAGCTCGGTCCTGCGGACCACGTCGGCCTGCATCTGGGGCGCGTACATCTCGACGCGGTTCTTGCCGCCCGCCTTGGCGCGGTACATGGCGAGGTCCGCGTTGCGCATGAGGTCGGTGGGGGTTATGCCGGGCTCGGCGAAGGCGACGCCGATGGAGGCGGCGACACGGACGTCGTTGCCGTCGATCTTGTAGGGCTGGGAGAGCTTGAGGCGCAGCCGGTCGGCGATCTCGTGGACCTGGTACTCCCGGGCCGTCTGGTCGCCGGAGCCGTCGCCGAGGACGATGGCGGCGAACTCGTCGCCGCCGAGCCGGGCGGCGGTGTCGCCCGCCCGGACGGAGTCCTGGAGCCGGTGGGCGGCGAGGATCAGGAGTTCGTCCCCCACCTGATGCCCCAGGCGGTCGTTGACGCCCTTGAAGCCGTCGAGGTCGATGAAGAGCACCGCCGTGCCGGGGTCGGTCGTACGGCGGCCGGAGAGGGCCTGCCTGACCCGCTGGGTGAAGAGCGCCCGGTTGGGCAGGTCGGTGAGCGGGTCGTGCTCGGCGTTGTGCTGGAGCTGTGCCTGGAGGCGGACCCGTTCGGTGACGTCCCGGCTGTTGAAGATCAGTCCGCCCTGGTGGCGGTTGACGGTGGACTCCACGTTGAGCCAGTCGCCGGTACCGGAGCGGAAGCGGCACTCGATGCGGGTCGTGGGCTCGTCGGCGGGAGGGGCGGCCAGGAAGCGCCGTACTTCGTGGACGACCCGGCCGAGGTCGTCGGGGTGGATGATCGAGGCGAGTTCGGCGCCGACGAGATCCTCGGCCTCGCGCCCGTAGACGCCGGTGGCGGCGGGGCTCACGTAGCGGAGTATCCCGGAGGGCGCGGCGATCATGATGACATCGCTGGACCCCTGGACCAGGGAGCGGAAGTGGCTCTCCTTGTGGGCCAGTTCATGGGTGAGGGCGATGTTGTCGACGAGCATGATGCCCTGCCGGACCACCAGGGCGAGCACGACCGTGCAGCCGGTGAGGACGACCACACGGTCGACCTTGCGGCCCTCGGTGACGTTGTACAGGATCCCCAGCGTGCACACGGCCGCGGCGAGATACGGCGTGAGCGCGGCCAGGGAGCCCGCGATCGGCGTGGAGTGCCGGGTGTGGCGGTCCTCGCGGGGCGTGGCGGGGGTGCTGGGCTCGGGGAGGCGCCGGACGCCCCAGGGCGCGTACGCGAGGAGCAGCGACCCGGCGAACCAGCCGGCGTCCAGGAGCTGTCCCGAGCGGTAGGTCTCGCGCAGCAGCGGTGAGGTGAACAGAGCGTCGCAGAGCACCGTCAGGGCGAGCGCGGCGATCGCGGTGTTGACCGCGGAGCGGCTGCCCGCGGCCTTACGGAAGTGCAGGGCGAGCACCATGCTGACGAGGACGATGTCCAGCAGCGGGTAGGCGAGCGAGAGCGCGGCCTGGGTGACGCTCTCGCCCTGGAACTGCGCGGTGCGGGCGAGGGCGAGGCTCCAGGAGAGCGTGAGCAGCGAGCCGCCGATCAGCCAGGAGTCCAGCGCGAGGCAGACCCAGCCGGCCTTGCTGACCGGCCGTTTGGCGAGGACGAGCAGGCCGACGATGGCGGGGGGCGCGAAGCAGAGGAAGAAGAGGTCCGCGAGGCTGGGGCTGGGTACGGGCTCTTCGAGGATCACCTCGTACCAGCCCCAGACCGCGTTGCCCGCCGAGGCCATCGCGGAGGAGAAGGAGAACAGCAGCCACGCGGGCCGGAAGCGGCTGGTGTGGCCGCGTGCGTAGAAGAAGCAGGAGACCGCGGCGATCAGAGCCGCGAGGCTCAGTCCGAAGTCACCCATGATCAGGGCGAGTTTCTCCGAACCCCAGCCCACCGCGGCGCCGGCCGCGTAACCGGCACAGATCAGGGCGAGGAGGAGCTGGGCGACCAGCCCCTTGCTCCCGCCGGAGATCTGGCGCCCGCTCACGAACACGCCCTCGGCGCTCACCGGATGGCCCCGGATGACGTCACCGTCTCCGTCACCGCCGGCAGGCGCGGATCGCGCGCCGCGGTGTCCGGAGGTCGTCGCCGCCGACACCCCTGCCGCGTCGGATCGTTCGTCCATTGGCCGTACATAGCCCGTCGCCCCCCTCGGATTCCTGTCACTCCGCTGCCCCGTCCCACGCGCGGCACAGCCCCCAGATCGGGACGATACACCAGACTCGTCACTCAGGGCCATAGTTCTTCTACTCTCCGTGACGACCAGCGGAGTTGTCGGTATCGAGGGTGTCCGGACGGGTGCGGAGCGTGGTGGCGGGGCGTGCGCGCGGCGGCGCGCACGGCGGCGCCGGGGGGCTCCGCGGACGGGCCGGGACGGCGCCACGGGCGCCGGCGGGGGCGGTGCGGACGGAGCCGCGGGCGGGGGGTCAGGCGGCGGGTGATCCGGTCGGTCCTTCCGTCGGTCCGGTCGGTCCTTCCGTCGTCAGGACGACGTTCCGCACCTCTTCCCCGGCGGCGAACCGGGTGAGCTGGCCGGCCAGCAGGCGCTTGGCGCGCGGCAGGAAGGCCGAGGTGGGTCCGCCGACGTGGGGGCTGATGAGGACACCCGGAGCATGCCAGAGCGGATGCCCCGCGGGCAGCGGTTCCGGGTCGGTCACATCGAGCGCGGCTTCGATCCGGCCACTCTCCAGCTCCGCGAGGAGCGCCTTGGTGTCGACGACGGCGCCGCGCGCGACGTTCACCAGCAGGGCGCCGTCCTTCATACGCGCCAGGAACTCGGCTCCCACCAGGCCCTTCGTCCCCTCGGTGAGCGGCGTGGAGAGAATCACGACATCCGCGTCGGGCAGCAGCGCGGGCAGTTCCGTGAACGCGTGCACCGCCCCGCGCTCCGTGGTGCGTGCGGAGCGCGCGACGCGCACCACCCGCGCGCACTCGAACGGAGTGAGCCGGTCCTCGATGGCCGCGCCGATCGAGCCGTAGCCGACGATCAGGACCGACCGGTCGGCGAGCGCCGGCCGGAACCCGGAACGCCACTCCTCGCGGTCCTGGCCCCGTACGAAGCCGGGGACGCCGCGCAGGGAGGCGAGCGTGAGGGTGAGGGCGAGTTCGGCCGTGCTGGCCTCGTGGACGCCCTTGGCGTTGCACAGCCGCACCCCGGCGGGCAGCGTGCCGAGGGCGGGCGCGACATGGTCGATCCCGGCGGAGAGCGTCTGGACGACGCGTACGGACGTCATCGCGGCGAGCGGCCGTATCGACACCTCCGGGGGCCGCATGTACGGCACGACGTAGAAGGCGCAGTCGGCGGGGTCGGCGGGGAACGCGTCCTCACCGTCCCAGTGGAGGTACCGGGGTCCCTCCGGGAGTCCTTCGATCGTCTCGGCCGGAATCGGGAGCCATACGTCAGGAGTCATGGTCAGGAGGCTATGCGACGCCCCCCGGAACGGGGCCCGGGGCGGGGCCCGGAGAGGATCTTCGGACGGGTACTGGAGACGGGACCGGCAGATCGGTGGGGTTAGGGTCTCTCGTTCGGATCGGGCCCAGCGGGATCGGCACGGGAGGCCCTGGCCTGAAGGCGGCACGAGGAGGGGTACGGCGTTGGAGCGCAGGACGATCGGTGCGGCGGCGCTCGAAGTGGGTGCGGTGGGGCTCGGCTGCATGCCGATGCACTGGGCCTACACCACCTCCCAGCAGCACGGCGAGCGCGCGTTGCGCACGGTGCACGCGGCGCTGGACGCCGGGACGAGCCTGCTCGACACGGCCGACATGTACGGCCCGTTCACCAATGAGCTGCTGCTGGGCCGGGTGCTCGGGCGGCGGCGGGCGGACGCCTTCGTCTCCACCAAGTGCGGGCTGCTCGTGGGCGACCAGCACCTCGTGGCCAACGGCCGCCCGGCGTACGTACGGCGGGCCTGCGACGCCTCGCTGCGGCGGCTCCAGACCGATGTGATCGACCTCTACCAGCTCCACCGCGCCGATCCGGAGATACCCGTCGAGGAGACCTGGGGGGCGATGGCCGAGCTGGTCGGGGCGGGGAAGGTACGGGCGCTGGGGCTGTGCGCGGTGGACGCGCGGGCGGTCGGCGCGGGGGCCCGGGCGGCGCGCCGCGGCCCCGGCGGGCGGCCGTACGCGGAAACGATCCGCCAGTTGGAGCGCGTGCAGCAGGTGTTCCCGGTGAGCGCGGTGGAGGCGGAGCTGTCGGTGTGGTCTCCCGAGGCGCTGGACCGGCTGCTGCCGTGGTGCGAGTCGCGGGGTGTCGGCTTCCTGGCGGCGATGCCGCTGGGCAACGGGTTCCTGACGGGGACGCTCACCCCGGGGCAGGGGTTCGAGCCGGACGACCCGCGCGCCCGGCATCCGCGGTTCACGGCGGAGATGATGGCCGCGAACCAGCCGCTGGTGGTGGGGCTCAGGCGGGTGGCGCGGCGGTACGGGGCCACGCCCGCGCAGGTGGCGCTGGCGTGGGTGCTGGGGCGGGGGCGCCATGTGGTGCCGGTGCCGGGGACCAAGCGGGAGGCGTGGGCGGTGGAGAACGCGCGGGCGGCGGAACTGGCGCTGACGGCGCGCGACATGGCCGAAATCGCGGCCCTGCCGCCGGTGCGCGCCTCCTGGGAGTAGCCCCGTACCGGCGTACGCGTCCCCCCGTGGGCCCGCATACGGGTCCGGGTCGGCGGAATCGGTTCCCGAGTCGGGGAACCTTCACGGGGCACGCGGTGTAAGAACAGGTAGAGCCGCAGCCGTCGAAGGGACCGGGACCGTGAAGCGTTCAGCAGGGACGGCCGTGGGGGCCGCCGTCGCCCTTCTCCTGGCGACGGGGTGCTCCTCCGACGAGGGGGTGGGCCCCGCGTTCGAACGCGGCCCCTCGTCGTCGGCGGCGTCCGCCCCGGCCTCGGGGAAGGCGTCGGAGGAGGCGGCGCCCAGCGCGTCCCCCGCGCCCGCGAAGGGCACGGTCGAGGTGGTCTCGACGCTCACCGAGGGGCTCGCCTCGCCGTGGGGGCTCGCGGCGCTGCCGGACGGCGATCTGCTGGTCTCCTCACGCGACGAGGGGACGATCACCCGGATCGACGCGGAGACGGGCCGGAAGACCCCGATCGGTTCGGTGCCCGGGGTCGCCCCGGCCGGGGAGGGCGGGCTGCTGGGGATCGCGGTCTCCCCCGGCTACGCCTCGGACCAGTTGGTCTACGCGTACTTCACCACCGCGGGGGACAACCGGGTCGCGCGGATGTTCCACGACACCAAGAAGCCCGCCGGGCAGCAGTTGGGCGCGCCCGACACGGTGCTGCGGGGCATCCCCAAGGGCACCATCCACAACGGCGGCCGGATCGCCTTCGGACCGGACAAGATGCTGTACGTGGGCACCGGCGAGACGGGGGACACCGGGCTCGCCCAGGACAAGGAGTCACTGGCCGGGAAGATCCTGCGGATGACACCGGACGGTCAGCCGGTGCACGGGAATCCCGAGGCGGATTCACTGGTCTATTCGCTGGGTCACCGCAATGTGCAGGGCCTGGCCTGGGATTCCGACAAGCGGCTGTGGGCCGCGGAATTCGGGCAGAACACCTGGGATGAGCTGAATCTGATCGAGCCGGGGAAGAATTACGGCTGGCCGGTCGCCGAGGGAAAGGCCGGGAAGCCGGGGTACGTGGACCCGGTGGAGCAGTGGAGTACGGACGAGGCGTCGCCCAGCGGAATCGCGTACGTGGCGGGCTCGGTCTGGATGGCGGGGCTGCGCGGTGAGCGGCTCTGGCGGATTCCGCTGGCGGGGCGGGAATCCTCGGCCGACCCGCAGGCGTTTCTCAAGGGGGACCACGGCCGTCTGCGGACGGTACTGGCCGCCGGGGGCAACCGGATGTGGCTCGTGACCAGCGAGACCGACACCCGGGGCACGCCGGGACCGGGCGACGACCGGATCCTTCTGCTGGAGGTCTCGTAGTTCCGCGGCGTCGCGTATCACGTCGCGTATCGGGAGGGTGGGAATACCGTGTTCAACATGATCGAGGAGATCTTCGCCCCGGGCCGCAAACACACGCACGAGGAACAGAAACGACTGGAACTGAGCAGGGTGGATGTCGATGACAACGACCCCGGTCGGGGGCCCATAGACCTCTCCTCGGGAAAGGTCACGATACGGGTTCCCGACGATTCCGCGGGAGCATCCGCGACGGCGGCGGACGACGCGCGATAGCGCGCCGTATTCAGGCCGCCAGGTCGGGGAAGAGGCGCAGCCGGTGCGCGAGCGCCGCCGCTTCCGTCCTTCCCGAGACCCCCAGTTTCGCCAGGATGTTGGAGACGTGGACGCTGGCGGTCTTCGGGGATATGTACAGCTCCTCCGCGATCCTGCGGTTGCTGTGCCCGGCCGAGACCAGCCGCAGGACGTCCTGCTCGCGGCGGGTGAGCCCCAGTTCGCGCAGCGGATCGTCGGCGGCCCGCCGGTCTCCCCCGCCGGTCCGGCCCTCCGGTGCCCGGCCCGAGGCCCGTCCCGTACCACCGTCGGCCGAGGCGCCGAGGCCGATCCTGGCCCGCCCGGCGAGCTGGGTGACCGCCTCGGCCAGCGGGCGCGCGCCGAGCTCCGCCGCAGTGGTGTGCGCCTGGTCGAGCAGGGCCGCCGCGTCGGTGCGGCCGGCGCCCGCGTCGAGCAGCGCCGCCGCCCACCGCAGCCGGGTGAGCGCCAGCTCGTAGGGGCGCTCCACGGCGCCGAACGCCTGGACCGCGCGCGCCCAGAGCGCCGGGCCGTCCGTGCCGTCCGCGCGCGCCAGTTCGGCCTCCAGCAGCAGCCCGTACGCCGCCCAGACGGGGACCAGGGTCGGCAGCCGCTTGGCATGGGTGCGGACCGTGGCCAGCACCTCCGCGCGGCCCGCCTCGGCGCCGGGGAGCCCTCGGGCGTCCGCCTCGATCGCCGCCGCCGTACAGAGCAGCGGCAGCGCGTACCGATGGGTGCCGATCGGGAAGCCGTCCGTGGCGGTCCGCGCGAACTCGGCCCGCGCCTCGGCCAGTGCGCCGCGCCGGGCGGCCATGGCCATCGACAGCCGGACCGGGGTGATGACGTGCTGCGGCTGGAGGTCATGGGTGCCCATGACGGCGCGGTTCAGCTCAACTTGGCGCCGCGCCTCCTCGAAGTCGCCTCTGAACAGGGCGAGTTCGGCGCGTCGTACGGCGAGCAGGGCGCGCGCCTTGTGGGAGCGGGCCAGCTCCACCGTCTCGTCGAGGACGGTGTCCGCCTCCGTCCAGCGGCCCAGGGAGAAGAGGGACTGGGCCAGATTCGTGCGGACCCACGCCTCCGTGTCGGTGAGTCCGCGCCGGTGGCTGAAGGCGATGCCCTCGCGGGCGGTGGTCACCGCCTCCTCCGAGCGGCCCATGCTCTCCAGCGTGGACGGCAGGTTGTTGCCGGCACGGCCCAGGATGGCGACGGCGCCCAGCTCGGTGGCCCGGTCGCGGGCCGCGTAGATCTCGGCGATGCCCTCCTCGACGCCGCCCGCGTCGGCGGTGAGCCAGCCCCGGGTGATCCGGGCGTGCAGTTCGGTGTGTTCGGCGCCGACGAGCCGGGCGTACTCCACGGCCCGGTCGGCGGTGGCCAGGCTCTCCGGCCCCGGCCGGTGCAGGGCGCCCCAGGAGGCGACGTTGGCGAGGACCTCCGCGTGCACGGCGGACGGCTGGAGTCCGCGTACCAGCTCCTGGGCGTTGGCCAGCTCGCGCCAGCCGTCGCTCCGGGTGAGGTCCTGGACGAGCCGGGAGCGCTGGATCCAGAACCAGGCGGCGCGCAGCGGGTCCTTCCCCTCCGACTCGCCCTCCAGGAAGCGCATGGCCTTCTTGGCTATCGCCAGGGCGCGTTCGCGCTCGCCGCTGGAGCGCGCGGCGACCGTCGCCTCGGCCATGAGGTCGAGATAGCGCAGCGGTGACGACTCGGCGGGGCCGCCGCAGGGCGGGTAGACCTCGATGTCGTCCGGTGGCCGCAGGGTGGCCCGCACCTCCCTCGGGGCGTCGTCCCACAGCTCCATGGCCCGTTCGAGCAGGCTCAGTTGTTCGGCGTGCGCGTACCGCTCGCGGGCCTCCACGGAGGCGAGGAGTACGGCGGGCAGCGCCTTCGCCGGGTCGTGCGCGTGGTACCAGTGGCTGGCGAGGCGGGTCGCCCGCTCGTCGGCCCTGACGAGCGAGGGGCCGGCCTCCAGCACCTCCGCGTATCTGCGGTTGAGCCGGGAGCGCTCGCCGGGCAGCAGGTCGTCGCTGACCGCCTCGCGGACGAGGGAGTGGCGGAAGCGGTATCCGTCGCCGTCCGCCGTCGGCAGCAGGATGCTGGCGCCGACGGCGGCCCGCAGCGCCTCGATCAGCTCGTCCTCGGGGAGCCCGGCGACGGCCAGCAGCAGCCGGTACTCGACGGTGGTGCCGCCCTCGGCGACGATCCTGGCGACGCGCTGGGAGTCCTCGGGCAGCGTCTCGACCCGTACGAGCAGCAGATCGCGCAGGGAGTCGCTGAGTCCGGTACGGCAGCCGGAGCCGATGGAGCAGGCCAGCTCCTCCACGAAGAAGGCGTTTCCGTCGGAGCGTTCGAAGATCTGCTCCAGCAGGTCGGGGTCCGGCTCGGCGGCGAGGATGCCGGTGAGCTGGCCGCGCACCTCGGCGCGGTTGAAGCGGGGCAGTTCGATCCTGCGGACGGAGCGCAGCCGGTCCAGCTCGGCGAGGAGGGGGCGCAGCGGGTGGCGGCGGTGCAGGTCGTCGGCGCGGTAGGTGCCGATCACGACGAGCCGGCCGCGGCGCAGGGAGCGGAAGAGATAGGCGAGCAGATGGCGGGTGGAGGTGTCCGCCCAGTGCAGGTCCTCCAGGATGAGCACGATCGTACGGTCGGCGGCCAGCCGCTCCAGCAGGCGTGCGGTCAGCTCGAAGAGGCGGGCGGTGCCGTCCTCGCCCAGCGCGTCCCGGTCGGAGTGGCCCAGCTCGGGCAGGATCCTCGCCAGCTCGTCCTGCTGGCCCTCGGCCGCGGCCATCAGCTCGTCGGGCAGCCGGCGGCGCAGCGAGCGCAGGGCGGTCGAGAAGGGCGCGAACGGGAGTCCGTCCGCGCCGATCTCGACGCATCCGCCGATCGCGACGACGGCCTGCTCGCCGCAGGCCGCCCGGTGCAGCTCCTCGATGAGACGGGTCTTGCCGACGCCGGCCTCGCCGCCGACGAGCACGGCCTGGGGCGGGGCCCGGGGGGGGGGGGGGGGCGCGGTGTTGTGGGGGGGGGGCTCGGGCGGGCGGGCGGCGGAAAA
>NZ_JBHZDA010000020.1:34018-94026 GCF_042755665.1 Streptomyces sp. NPDC059142 | reverse complement strand
GGCCCGGGGTTCCGGGTCGGCGCCGCCGCCGTATCTCGCTGTCCGCCGTCGTACGCGGGCCGGTCTACGGCTCGAACTTGTAGCCCAGTCCTCGTACCGTCACCAGGTAGCGCGGGGCCCCCGGGTCCGGCTCGATCTTGGCGCGCAGACGCTTGACGTGGACGTCGAGGGTCTTGGTGTCGCCCACGTAGTCCGCGCCCCAGACCCGGTCGATGAGCTGCATACGGGTCAGCACACGGCCCGCGTTGCGCAGCAACATCTCCAGCAGGTCGAACTCCTTGAGCGGGAGGTCGACCTTGCCGCCGGAGACCGTGACGACATGGCGGTCCACGTCCATCCGGACCGGACCGGCCTCCAGGGCCGCCGGGGTGACCTCCTCCGGCTCGCCGCGGCGGCGCAGGACCGCGCGGATACGCGCGACCAGCTCCCGCGAGGAGAAGGGCTTGGTCACATAGTCGTCGGCCCCTATCTCCAGGCCGACCACCTTGTCGATCTCGCTGTCCTTGGCGGTCACCATGATCACCGGGACGTTCGACCTGCCGCGGAGCTGACGGCAGACCTCGGTGCCCGGCAGGCCGGGCAGCATCAGGTCGAGGAGGACGAGGTCGGCGCCGTTGCGTTCGAACTCGTCGAGCCCCGCGGGCCCGGTGGTCGCGATCGCGACCTCGAAGCCCTCCTTGCGGAGCATGTAGGAAAGGGCGTCGCTGAAGGATTCCTCATCCTCGACGACGAGCACTCGGGTCACGGGAGGACCTCCGGGGCAGGTATCACGGTCGGGGAATCCAGCCGAAGGCCGCGGCTGGGGTCTGTGGCGGTGTCGTAGGGGGCTTGGTCGTCTTCGTCCGGCCCGGTGGTGGGTGTGCGGTCCCGTGCGGCGCCCGCCTCGGGCAGCCTCAGGGTGAAGGTGGAGCCCTGGCCTTCAGCGCTCCACACCGTGACCTCCCCGCCGTGCGAGGCGGCCACATGCTTGACGATGGCGAGGCCGAGGCCCGTACCACCGGTGGCCCGGGAGCGGGCCGGGTCGACACGGTAGAAACGCTCGAAGACCCGCTCGCGGTCCTTCTCGGAGATACCTATGCCCTGATCGGTCACGGCTATCTCGATCAGGTCCCCGCCGGTGGCGGAGACGCGGTGCGCGGCGATACCGACGCGCGTGCGGGCGGGTGAGTAGTTGACCGCGTTCTCGACGAGGTTGCCGAGGGCGGCGGCGAGCTGGCCGCGGTTTCCCCATACGCACAGGTCGGCCGTGCCACCTGAGGCCATGGTGATCTGTTTCGTGGACGCGGGCTGCCGGGAGCGGTCGATGGCCTCGGCCACCAGCTCGTCCACCCGTACGGACTCCGAGTCCTCCAGCGGGTCGTCGTTCTGCACCCGGGAGAGGTCGATCAGCTCCTGGACCAGATTGGTGAGGCGCGTCGCCTCGATCTGCATCCGGCCGGCGAACCGGGTGACCGCCTCGGGGTCGTCCGAGGCGTCCATGACGGCCTCGGAGAGCAGCGAGAGCGCGCCCGTCGGGGTCTTCAGCTCGTGGCTGACGTTCGCCACGAAGTCGCGCCGTACCGCTTCGATACGGCGGGCCTCCGTCAGGTCCTCGACCAGGAGGAGGACGAGACGGGAGCCGAGCGGGGCGACCCGGGCGGAGACGGCGAGGGCCTCGCCCCGGCCCGTGCCCCTCCGGGGGAGGTCCAGCTCCACCTGTCGTATCTCGCCGTCCCTGCGGGTGTCGCGGGCCATGACCAGCATGGGTTCGACGGCGAGCTTGCCGCCCCTGACCAGCCCGAGCGCGTACGCCGCCGAGCTGGCCTTGACGACGGAGTCGCTCTCGTCGAGCACGACGGCCGAGGAGCGCAGCACGGAGAGCACGGTGTCGACGCCCGGGGGCAGTACGGCATCCGTGTGCAGTGAGGTGCGGGTGGGTCTTGCCTGGTCGCGTTCGCTCCAGCGAAACGCCAGCATGGCGATCACGCCGGTGCACACCCCGGCGATCGCTGCCAATGCGGCGACCGCCGCGTTCACGTCCATGTGTCCCAGGTTATGCGCGGCCACTGACATGCTCCCAGCCATCAGGGTGTCTCCTCGAACACTCGTCGCCCAGAGTTCACCGAGGGGAAAGTGCTGGTTCATTTGGGAGGGAGGAGCCGGACGCGTAACGGACAGAACGTGGGAGCGTGGGGCACCGGCCCCCCGCGGCTCCCGGCCCCGGGCCCCGGCCCTGCCCCCGGCAGGAACGTCACAGGAACGTCGAGAGAGGGACAAACCCCATGCGGGACGCGTACCACGAGGAACTGGACTCGATAGGCGAAGACCTGGTCGAGATGGCCCGGCTGGTCGGTTCCGCCATAGGGCGTGCCACCACCGCGATGCTCGACGCGGATCTGAAGCTCGCCGAGAGCGTGATCGCGGCCGACGACAAGGTCGACACGCTCCAGCACGACCTGGAGGCGCGTGCCATCGCGCTGCTGGCACGGCAGCAGCCGGTCGCCACCGATCTGCGGATCGTGGTCACGTCCCTGCGGATGAGCGCCGATCTGGAGCGCGCCGGCGACCTGGCCCAGCACGTGGCCAAGCAGGCCCGGCTGCGGTTCCCGGAGTCGCCGGTGCCGCGCGACCTGCACGCGACGCTGCTGGAGATGGGGCAGCTCGCCCAGCGCCTGATGGCGAAGGCCGCCGAGGTCATCGTGACCAAGGACGTCGAGCTGGCGCTCCAGCTCGAACAGGACGACGACGAGATGGACCTGCTGCACCGCACGCTCTTCCAGCACCTGATGGACGACCGCTGGAAGCACGGCATCGAGACGGCGGTGGACGTCACGCTGCTGGGCCGCTACTACGAGCGGTTCGCCGACCACGCGGTGTCGGTCGCCAAGCGCGTCGTCTACCTGGTGACGGGCGAGCACGCGGACGAGCTCCAGTCGGCGGACTCCCCGGTCGAGGGCGCGTAGGGGTGCAGAGCTGAGGCAGGGGGCGCGGAAGGGGCGCGAACCGCCGCGCTTGCGCGGGTGCGCCGCGCATGCGCCGTTGTTGCCCCGAGTTCGCCGGGCATGCAATGGCGGAGGCGACATCCGTGCACGCCTTGAGGAGGATCCCATGGCCGATTCCCCGACGACCGCCCCCCGGCAGGAGGCCCCTGCGGCCCCTGCCTCCGTCGTACATCTGCCCGTTCTCGGCGCGTGCGGCTGCGGCTCCGGCTGCGGCTGCGGCTGCCAGTCGGGCGGGCCGTGCCAGTGCGGCGGAGGCTGCGGCTGACGGTCGGCGGCGCCGACCGGCCGACGCGCCGGCCACGTACGACGCGCACCGTCACGTATGCGAATAACCATGTAGTCGGACACGGAGCTCGGATACGTAGCTCGGATACGTGGTCGGATACGGAGACGCACGCGCACGCGGAGGGCCCCGCCCGGACAGAACGTGTGACCACGTTCCGCCGGACGGGGCCCTCCGGCCGTTCCCGGCCCATCCTCCCGGCACGGCCTGCCCCTCCCGGTCCGCGCCCGGTCCGCCCGGCACAGCAACAGGCCCCCTGTCGGCGAACGTGTCGCGGGCAGAGGGCCTGTGCAGGCGGAGCGGGCCCTGGGCGGGCCTTCAGGCGCTCGTTACTTCTTCTTGCCCTGGTTCTTCACGGCCTCGATGGCGGCGGCCGCCGCGTCCGCGTCCAGGTAGGTGCCGCCCGGGGTGACCGGGTGGAAGTCGGCGTCCAGTTCGTAGACGAGCGGGATGCCGGTCGGGATGTTCAGGCCCGCGATGTCCGCGTCCGAGACGCCGTCGAGGTGCTTGACCAGGGCGCGCAGGCTGTTGCCGTGGGCGGCGATCAGGACCGTGCGGCCGGTGAGCAGGTCCGGGACGATCGCGTCGTACCAGTACGGGAGCATCCGCTCCACGACGTCCTTGAGGCACTCCGTGCGCGGGCGCAGCTCGCCGGGGATCGTGGCGTAGCGGGGGTCGTCGCTCTGCGAGAACTCCGTGCCGTCCTCCAGCGCGGGCGGCGGGGTGTCGTACGAGCGGCGCCAGAGCATGAACTGCTCCTCGCCGAACTCGGCGAGCGTCTGCGCCTTGTCCTTGCCCTGGAGCGCGCCGTAGTGGCGCTCGTTCAGGCGCCAGGAGCGCTGGACGGGGATCCAGTGGCGGTCCGCGGACTCCAGCGCGAGCTGCGCGGTGCGGATGGCGCGCTTCTGGAGGGAGGTGTGCAGCACGTCGGGCAGCAGGCCGGCGTCCTTGAGCAGCTCGCCGCCGCGGACGGCTTCCTTCTCGCCCTTGTCGGTGAGGTTGACGTCCACCCAGCCGGTGAACAGGTTCTTCGCGTTCCATTCGCTCTCGCCGTGGCGGAGGAGGATCAGCTTGTACGGTGCGTCGGCCATGGGCCAAAGCCTAATGGACCCGTCGCGCGCGCTCCGGGGCACACCTCGTACCCCTCGGCCGGCGCTCTCCGCCAGTTGACGAACTGCGTCAACCGGGTGGCGGAGCGGGGTCGCCCGTACATACATTTCCCCTGGTCGTCGCCGCGCCGGTCGGTCGCTCCGCCGACGGTCACGCCGCACATCACATCGCTGCCCCGGGGGATCCGTATGCCTGTCTCCACGTCGGTCACGACCACGGTCGCCGTCTGGGCCGGCGGGCTGCGGCGCGCGGTGCGCGACAGTGTCTCGGGGCTGCCCCGGGAGTTCTGGTGGCTGTGGACGAGCACCCTGGTCAACCGGCTCGGCGCGTTCGTCGCCACCTTCATGGCGCTCTATCTGACGCTGGACCGGGGCTACTCCGCCTCGTACGCGGGGCTGGTGGCCTCGCTCCACGGGCTCGGCGGGGTGGTCTCCGCGCTCGGCGCCGGGGTGCTGACCGACCGGCTGGGGCGGCGGCCCACGATCATGATCGCGCAGGTGTCGACGGCAGGCTCGGTCGCGCTGCTGGGTTTCATGCGGGATCCGGTGGCGATCGCGGCGGTGGCGTTCCTGGTCGGGATGGCCTCGAACGCGTCGCGGCCGGCCGTGCAGGCGATGATCGCGGACATCGTGCGGCCCGAGGACCGGCTGAAGGCGTTCTCCCTGAACTACTGGGCGATCAATCTGGGCTTCGCGGTCTCGGCGGCGGGCGCCGGGTTCGTCGCGCAGTACAGCTATCTCGCGGGCTTCCTGGGCGAGGCCGCGCTGACGCTGGCCTGTGCGGTGGTGGTCTTCCTGAAGGTGCCGGAGTCCCGCCCCGACCGTACGGAGACGGCGGGCGGGGGCGCGGCGGGCGGGGGCGCGGCGGACGCGTCGGCGGGTGCGGGGCTGGGGACGGTCCTGCGGGACGGCCGCTTCATGAGCGTCGTCGGGCTCTCCTTCGTGGTGGCGCTGATCTTCCAGCAGGGGTACGTGGGACTGCCGGTGGCGATGGGCGCGGACGGGTTCGACAGCGCCGACTACGGCACGGCGATCGCGGTCAACGGCGTGCTGATCGTGGTCCTCCAGATCCCGGTCACCCGCTTCATCCAGCACCGCGACCCGCGCCGTCTGCTGATCATCTCGTCGGTCCTGGCGGGGTACGGCTTCGGCCTGACGGCGTTCGCCGGGTCGCTCGGCGTGTACGCGCTGACCGTCGCCGTCTGGACCCTGGCGGAGATCGTCAACGCGCCGACGCAGACGGGGCTGGTCGTCCGGCTCTCCCCGCTCCACGGCCGGGGCCGCTACCAGGGCATGTACACGATGTCCTGGTCGGCGGCGGCGCTGATAGCTCCGCTGATGTCGGGCTTCGTGATCGACCGGTTCGGCGCGAACTGGCTGTGGGGCGCGTGCGCGGTGCTGGGGACGGCGGCCGGGCTCGGGTACTGGCTGCTGGTACGGGGGCTCTCGGATCCGGAGAGCGGAGCGGCCCCCGCCCCGGCTCCGGCCACGGCTCCCGCCCCCGCCACGGCTCCGGCTCCGGCGAAAACGGTTGGCCGGGCGGACGAGGCGCCTGCGATCATGACCGGCAGCCCGGACCTCTGACCGCGAGGAGAACGGTTCGCCGTGCCCGCCGAATCACCTGATCCGTCCGTCCCGCCTGCCCCTCCTCGTCTCCCCGTTCCCGCCGATCCGACGGTGCTGCACCCGGTGCCGGGTCAGCCGCGTGTCGTCCTGCTCAAGCCGCTGGTCACCTCCCCGCTGATCAAGGTCGGGGAGTTCTCGTACTACGACGACCCGGACGACCCCACCGCCTTCGAGACCCGGAACGTGCTCTACCACTACGGTCCGGAAGAACTCGTCATCGGGAAGTTCTGCGCGCTGGGCGAGGGCGTGCGGTTTCTGATGAACGGCGCCAACCACCGGATGGACGGCCCCTCGACGTTCCCGTTCCCCATCATGGGCGGGTCCTGGTCCGACCACTTCGACCTGATCACCGGCCTGCCGGGCCGGGGCGACACCGTGGTCGGCCATGACGTCTGGTTCGGCTACCGCACGACGGTGATGCCCGGCGTCCGGATCGGGAACGGGGCGATCATCGCCTCGGGTTCGGTGGTCGTCGACGACGTACCGGACTACGGCATCGTCGGCGGCAACCCGGCCCAGCTCATCCGGAAGCGGTACGACGAGCCGGACATCGCCCGGCTGCTCGCGCTCGCCTGGTGGGACTGGCCGGTCGAACACCTCACCGCGCATCTGCGCACGGTCATGTCCGGAAGCGTGGACGAGCTGGCGGCGGTGGCCCCGGGATAGCGGGCGCGCCCGCGTCCTCAGGCGGGTCCCGGCTCCTCGCCGCGCCGGGTCAGATGCGCGAACGCGTCCAGGTTCCGGGTGGACTCGCCGCGCGACACCCGCCACGCGTGCTCCTTGCGGATCGCGCTCGCGAACCCCAGCTCCAGCAGGGTGTTGAAGGATCCGTCCGCCGCCTCCAGCACCGAGCCGAGCAGCCGGTCGATCTCGTCCTCGGTGACGACCGCCAGCGGGAGCTTGCCCGCGAGGTAGATGTCGCCGAGGGCGTCGACCGCGTAACTCACCCCGTACAGCTTGAGGTTGCGCTCCAGCAGCCAGCGGTGGACGCCCTGCTCGTTCTCGTCGGGGTGGCGGATCACGAACGCGTTGACGGAGAGCGCGTGCCGGCCGATACGGAGCGAGCAGGTCGTGGAGAGCTTGCGGGTGCCGGGGAGGGTGACGACGTACGCACCGGGCTCCGGGCTCTCCCACTCCAGCTCCGCGCCTTTCAGCGCCTGTTCGACGATCCGCCCCGCCCGCGCGGTCCGCTGTACGACATCGACGTCAGCCATGGGCCGAGCCTACGACACGGGCCCCGCCGGGCGGACGGGTCAGCCGTGGTGCCGGGGGCGGACAGGTCAGCCGTGGTGCTGGGGGCGGCCGTTGCGCCGGTGGTCCTGGACCGCCGCCGTGTAGACGTCCGCCGTCGCCGCCGCCGCGGTGTCCCAGCCGAAGGACTGGGCGTGGCGCGCCGCCGCCGCGCCCATCCGGTCGACCAGCTCCGGCGCGTCGACAAAGCGCCGCAGGGCGGTCGCGTACGCCGCCGGTTCGTGGCCGGGCACCAGGAAGCCGGTCTCCCCGTCCCGTACCGCCACCGGCAGTCCGCCCACCGATGCCGCCACCACCGGGGTGCCCGCCGCCTGGGCCTCTATCGCCACCAGGCCGAAGGATTCGCTGTACGAGGGCATGACCAGCACCGAGGCCGCCCGGAACCAGTCCGCGAGCCGGGCCTGCCCGACCGGCGGCCGGAACCGTACGACATCGGCGATACCGAGGCGCGCCGCGAGCTTCTGGAGCCCTTCCGGCTTGGCCAGACCGCTGCCGCTCGGGCCGCCGACGACCGGGACGACCAGCTTGCGGCGGAGCGAGGGGTCCCGCTCCAGGAGGACCGCCACGGCGCGCAGCAGCACATCGGGCGCCTTCAGCGGCTGGATGCGGCCGGCGAAGAGCGGGATGAACGCGTCCTGGGGAAGTCCCAGCCGGGCGCGGGCCGCGGCGCGGCCGTCCGCCGGAGAGAAACACTCCAGATTCACCCCGGGGTGCACGATCGCGGCCTTGTCCGGCTCCGCCTCGTAGAAGCGGACCAGGTCGTCGGCCTCCTCCGCCGTGTTGGCGATCAGGCGGTCGGCGGCGCGCACGATCTGCGTCTCGCCGATGACCCGGGCCGCGGGCTCCGGCCGGTCGCCCTCCGCCAGCGCGGCGTTCTTCACCTTCGCCATCGTGTGCATGGCGTGGACCAGCGGGACGCCCCACCGCTCGGAGGCCAGCCAGCCGACATGGCCGGAGAGCCAGTAGTGCGAGTGGACCAGGTCGTAGTAGCCGGGGCGCTGGCCGGCCCACGCCTGCATCACGCCGTGGGTGAAGGCACAGAGCTGCGCGGGCAGCTCCTCCTTGGCCAGGCCCTCGTACGGACCCGCGTCGACATGGCGTACGAGCACGCCGGGCGCCAGCTCCACCGTGGGGGCCAGACCACCGGTCGTGGCGCGCGTGAAGATCTCCACCTCGATGTCGATCGCGGCGAGGCGCTTCGCCAGCTCGACGATGTAGACGTTCATCCCGCCCGCGTCGCCCGTCCCCGGCTGGTGCAGCGGCGAGGTGTGGACGCTGAGCATGGCTATCCGGCGCGGCCTGCGGTGCGGCCCCTGGCGCCGCAGCCTGGGCGGCCTCGGCGGTCCTGCGAAAGTGCCGGCGATACGGGACACGTACTGGCTCACGTCCACGGTCCTCTCGCAGGAAAACATGCCGGGAAGCATGACGAAGGAAGGGCGTGGGGACCCCTCCGAAGCCCGTCAACAGTGGAACGCACCCCCTTCATTTCCGTTTTGCCAAATCATTACCGACAACGGCTCAACCCGCGCGGCCGTGCCCGGTCTGGATACGCTCACCCGTATGGCGCAGCATTCGTCCCCTCCGGCCCGTACGGCGCGTACCGCGCGGCCGGTGGGCGCGGTGACCCGTGGCACCACCCACCAGAACCGGCTGCGCCGCATGGACCGCTGGATCGCCGCGACCCACGGCGCCGCGCTGCGCCGCTGCGCCGATCCCGTCGTGGTGGACCTGGGGTACGGGGCCGCCCCGTGGACGGCGGTCGAGCTGCTGCGGCGGCTGCGTACGGCGGATCCGCGCACCGAGGTGACCGGTGTCGAGATCGACCCGGCGCGGGTCGCCGCGGCGCTCCCGTACGAGAGGGACGGGCTCCGCTTCCGGCACGGCGGTTTCGAGGTGCCGCTCCCCGACGGCCGCCGGCCGGTGCTGATCCGGGCGGCGAACGTGCTGCGCCAGTACGACGAGGCGGAGGTCGCCGCGGTCTGGGCCCGGCTGTGCGCGCGCCTCGCGCCGGGCGGGCTGCTGGTGGAGGGGACGTGCGACGAGATCGGGCGGCGCCATGTGTGGGTGGCGCTCGGGCCGGAGGGGCCGCGTACGGTCACCTTCGCGACACGGCTCGCTTCGCTCGGCCGGCCCTCCGATCTCGCGGAGCGGCTGCCGAAGGCGCTGATCCACCGCAATGTTCCGGGTGAGCCGGTCCACGCGTTCCTGCGCGACTTCGACCGGGCGTGGGCCGCGGCGGCCCCGTACGCCTCGCTGGGCGCGCGGCAGCGCTGGATCAGCGCCGTACGGGAGTTGTCGGCCCACTGGCCGCTCGCGGACGACGCGCGCCGGTGGCGGCAGGGCGAGGTGACGGTGGAGTGGGCGGCGCTCGCCCCGGGTTCGGGGACGGGGCCGGGGACGGGGCCTGGGCGCGGATGACATGACGGGCTCCGCTTCCCCTCGGCCACAGGGAAGCGGAGAGGGAAGCCGAGGGGAAGCGGGAAGCCGAGGGGAAGCGGAGAGAAGAGCGGGAACCCGTGAGGGCCCTGGGGAACGACTGTGCGGGCTCACTCGTCTTCACCTGCGGGATAACGGCCTCTGTCACTTTGACGGCGGACATGGCACGATCTCGCCTGTGGCACGATATTACTGACGGTTCATCGGATATCTCTGCCGCGTGGTCGGCCTGGAGGGGAAGCTTGTGAACCGACGTCGCTGTGCCTCTGCCGCGATCACGCTGGTCTGCGCGCTCGCCGTGCTGTCCGCACCGGGGGCCGGTCTGCTGGGCCCGGCGTACGCGGCGCCCGCGCCCCCCGGTGTCCCCGGCCCCGCGCCGAGCACCTCGCCGCCCGCCGTCGCACCGCCCCCGGTCGAACTGCCCCCGGGGGTCTCGCCGTCGGACGTCGCCGCGTCGGGCTCGGCCGCGACCTCCCTGGACGAGGTGCGCAAGGAGATAGACGCCCTGTACCGGAAGGCGGCCTCCGCCACCGACGCGTACAACCTCGCCGACGAGCGCGCGAAGAAGCAGTCGGCCGAGGTCGTCGGGTTGACGGCGGACATCGTCAAGGGGCAGGTGCGGCTCGACGCCCTCAAGAAGCAGGCCGGCGCCGCCGCGCGGGCGCAGTACCGGGACGGCGGGCTGCCGCGCGAGGCGGAGCTGATGCTCACCGGCGATCCCCAGCTCTTCCTGGACGGTGTGGGGCGGGCCCGGGAGGGCCAGAAGGCCACGCGGGACCTCATCGCCGAACTCACCAGGGCGCAGGAGGACTTGAAGACCTACACCTCGGACGCGGGGACGCGGTGGCAGGAGCTGGAGGCCAACCGCGCGAAGAAGGAGAAGGCGAAGAAGGAGATCACGAAGCGGATCGCCGCCGCCGAGAAGCTGGAGTCGGGCCTGGCGGAGAAGGACCGCGCCCGGCTGGCCCGGCTGGAGAAGGACGCCGCGCTCACGGCGCAGACCGCGTGGCTCGGCTCCGGTGTGCTCCAGGAGATCGACAGGACCGCGAGCGCGCAGGGCAGGAAGGCGGTCGAGTTCGCGACCGGGCAGATCGGCAAGCCGTACGTCTGGGGAGCGGAGGGCCCGGACTCGTACGACTGCTCCGGGCTGACCTCGCAGGCGTGGGCGGCGGGCGGACGGCCCATACCGCGCACCTCGCAGGAGCAGTGGCGGCTGCTTCCGCGCATCGGCATCGAGGACATGCGGCCCGGCGATCTGATCATCTACCACCAGGACGCCAGCCATGTGGGGATGTACCTGGGCGACGGCAAGATCGTGCACGCGCCCCGGCCGGGGCGGAACGTGACGGTGACGGGCGCGGGGTCGATGCGCATCCTCGGAGTCGTACGACCGGACAAATAGGACGCCGCGGCCGCCTGACGGAACCCGCGCCGCGAAAGCCGCCCCACCGAGGCGGCCCGTGTGACGCGTCGCATGTCATCCGCGAGGACACGCGCGTACGTACGTGATGTTTGTCATGGGCGCACAACCCCGAATCCCGCCGGATGCGTGGCGGGAAGCGGCATATGACGGTGCGGTCCGGTCCGTACGCCATTCCGCCGGGGCGGCGGCTACCGCTATGGTCCCCGTCTGGCGGGCGTCGCTCGTCGTTCCATCGTGCCCTCGGGGGGAGGGAAGGAAACCCGCACCGATGTCCGTACCCGCATCTGTACCCGTACCGCGGCAGCGCACAGGTTCTACAGCCGCCGGCACGGGCACCACGACCACGACCACCGCCGACACCACGCCCGGCACGGCCACCGCCACGGAGTCCGTCATGGACGCCGTCACGGAGTCCGTCAAGAGCGGCGCCCTCACGCTGCTGCTGATCGAGGACGACGCGGGCACCTTCGCCACCCCGGAACTGCCGGAGGGGGCGGGTGCGCAGGTCCGCATCCGCAGCGCCCGCAACCTCACCGAGGCCGAGCGGCTGCTCACGGACGACATCGACTGCATTCTGGTGGACCTCGCGCTCCCCGGCGCGGCCGAGGGCGACGGGCTGGGCCCGCTGAAGCATGTGCTGCGGCTCGCGCCGCGCCATGCCGTGCTCGCGCTGGCGGCGGAGGGCGACGGCGAGCGGGCGGCGGCGGCCGTACGGGTCGGCGCGCAGGACTACCTCTTCCGCGACGAGCTGGACGGACGGCTGCTGAGCCGCGCCATCCGGTACGCCGTCGAGCGCAAACGCGCGGACATCGCCCAGCGCCAGCTCACCGAGTCCCGGCTGCGCGCCCAGGAGAACGCCCGGCTGGAGCGCGGCCTGCTGCCCACTCCCCTGCTCCAGGGCTCGGACCTGCGCTTCGCGGCCCGGTACCGGCCCGGCCGCTCCCGTGCGCTGCTGGGCGGGGACTTCTACGACACGGTCCGCACGCCGGACGGGACGGTCCACGCGATGATCGGCGACGTCTGCGGGCACGGCCCCGACGAGGCGGCGCTCGGCGTGGAGCTGCGGATCGCGTGGCGGGCGCTGACGCTGGCGGGGCTCTGCGGTGATCGGCTTCTCTCGACGCTCCAGCAGGTCCTGGAGCACGAGCGGGAGAGCGAGGAGATCTTCGCGACGCTCTGCACCGTGGACATCTCGCCGGACGGACGGCGCGCCGGGATCTGCCTGGCCGGCCACCCGTCGCCGCTGATCACCCGCGAGGGCCGGGCGGCGCGGCTCCTCCCGTACGAGGACGGCGGCCCCGCGCTGGGCCTGCTGCCGCGCGCCCGCTGGCCGCGCCGGCAGGTGGAGCTGGGCGGCTCGTGGAATCTGATGATGTACACGGACGGCCTGATAGAGGGCCGGGCGGGCCCGGAGACCAGAGCGCGGCTCGGCGAGGAGGGCATGGTCGAGATGATCAACGCCCAGCTCGACGCCGGGCTGCGCGGCGACGAGCTGCTGGCGGCGGCCGTCGCGCGGGTGCGCGAGCTGAACGGCGGCGAGCTGACCGACGACGTGGCGGTCCTGCTGCTGGGCCGGGGCGCCTGAGCGGCGCGCTTCCCTTGCGCTTCCGTTGCCGGGTCCCGCCGGTCAGCGTCCGCCGTTGTACGGACCGTAGGGGCCGTCGCTGCTGGAACCGCCGCGCCGTCCGCCGCCGCCACCGGAGATCTGCTGGACCGCGGGGCGCACGTCGACCATGAAGACGATCGTGGCGACGAGCCCGGCGATCTGGAGGAACAGCATCGGCACGAAGAGGTTCACGGCGACCGTGACACCGAGAATGATCAGCCAGAACTTCTTGGTCTGCTTGTCCGCCGCCCGGTAGGCGTCCTCACGGGTCGTCGCGGAGAAGAAGAGCGCGACGACGGCGAGGACGAGCATGGCCATATTGAGCAGCCACAGAACAGAACCGAATGCCGAGAGCAACATGCTGAGCACCGCCTAACAGTGGGTGGGACGACTCGCGGCCCCTGTACCGATCCGTACGTCGAAGGTACCTGGACAACGGGCCGGACACCCCTGAGGTGCCCGGCCCGGTCTGTTGTCCCGTTCCCCGTTCCGCCCGCCCTACTCGGCGGCGGGAGGAGTGGTCTTCTTGGCGGCCGGCTTGCGCTGCGCGGGCTTCTTGGCGGCCGGCTTGGCCTCGGCGGCGGGCGCGGCCTTCTCCTCGGCGGCGGGCGCGGCCTTGGTGCCGGCCTCGGGAGCGGTCTTCGCGACGGGCTCGGTCTTGACGGACTCCGGCTCCACGGCGACGGCGATCTCGGTGATCTCCTCGGCCGCCTCGCCGCGCCACGCCCGTACGCTCTGCTCGCCGCGCTCGGCGACCTTCTCGTACGTCTCGCGCGCCCTGACCGCGTACTCCGCGGCCACGCCCACGCCGCGCAGCGCCAGGTCCTGGGCGGTCTCGCCGAACTTCCGCAGATCGGTGTCGAGCGACCCGATCACCTCGGTGACCTTGGCCTGCACGGTCGCCTGGGCCTCCTTGGCCTGACCGGCGACCTTCTCCTGGACGGCCTTGGGGTCCGAGTTCCGTACGGCGTCGATCCGCCCCGGCGCCTCGGCCCGGATCTGCTCGATCAGCCCGGGCACCTTCTTGGCCTGCTCCACGGCCAGCTCGGCGGTCCCGGCGGCGAAGTAGAGGGGCTTCGGGTCGCTGAAGGTCTTGCGCAGATCGTCGGTGATGGCCATGACTGGGGTCCTTCCCGGGTCGTTTCAGTCTGAGGGTGTAGTGGCAGCACCGCCGCCGTCCGCACGGGCGGCTCGCTCCGAGCTCTGCTCCGGGGCTGGTTCCGGGGTGTCCGTGTCGAGGGCGTTCTCCTTGCGGAAGGAGTCGTAGATCTGGAGCAGCACCTGTTTCTGCCGCTCGTTGATCGAGGGATCCGCGAGGATGACACCCTGCGTCTCCAGCTCCTCCCGCTCCCGCTCGTCGAGCATCCCGGCCTGCACGTACAGCGTCTCCGCGGAGATCCGCAGCGCCTTCGCGAGCTGCTGGAGAATGTCCGCGCTCGGCTTGCGCAGCCCGCGCTCGATCTGGCTCAGATACGGATTCGACACCCCGGCGGCATCGGCGAGCTGCCGCAACGAGAGCTGCGCGCTGCGGCGCTGCTCCCGCAGGTACTCGCCGAGATTGCCGACGTTGAGTGATGCCATGACGCCATGGTGCGCCGCCGCGCTAACTTTTGCAAGCAGATGCTTGCAAAAGTGTTCTGTCCCACGGCGGCCCCATGACCGCCGTGGCGGCCGACGAGACGCCCTAGTCTTTGGCCGCATGATCGTATGGCTCAACGGCACCCACGGTGTGGGCAAGACGACGACAAGCGCGCTCGTGCGGCAGCTCATCCCGGACTCACGGGTGCTCGACGCCGAGAAGGTCGGCGAGACACTCATGGACATCACACCGGGGCTGCCCGGGACGGACAACTTCCAGCACTGGCCGCCGTGGCGGCCGCTCGTCGTCGAGACCGCCCGGCGCGTGCTCGACTACACCGGTGGCACCCTGGTGATGCCCATGACCGTCCTGGTCGAGGAGTACTGGCGGGAGATCAGCGCGGGCCTCGCCGGACACGCGATCCCGGTGCGGCACTTCGTGCTCCACGCCGACCAGGAGACCCTCCGCGAGCGGATCGCCGGGGACACCGTCATCGGCCCCGACTCCCCGTTCCGCCTCGCCTACGTGGAGCCCTACGCCGAGGCGGCCCGCACCTGGCTGCACGGCGAGGCCGAGGTCGTCGACACCACGCACCTCACGCCCGGCCAGGCCGCCGCGCGGATCGCGGAGGCCGTCGGGAGCTGAGGGCCGGGCGGTGCCGGAGAACCGGGGCCGGGCCGCCCGGCGTCCTCTCCGGGTACGGATCCGCAACGTACAGAAAAAGGCTCGTCCCCATGCGCACACAGCACGACCGCACCACGCCTCCGACGAGCGGGGGCCCGCGACGCGGCCTCGTCGCCGCGATCCTCGCGGTCCTGCGGCGGCACCGGAGGGCGCTGGCGGCCGGGACCGTACGCGTCGTCGGCCTGTCCGGACTGGCCGCGCTGCTGATGACGGCCGTGATCTTCGCGCTCGCCTGGCCCGTCTTCACCCGTATGCGGAACCAGCGCGTCTGGTACCACTACCTGGAGGACCCCTATCTGCACGACCTGTCCGGTCTGAGGCTGGTCGCCTTCACCACGCTCCCGCTCTTCCTGCTCCTCCTCGGCGCCGGCGGCGCGGCCGTGCAGACCGTGTGCTCGCGGGTGGTCGCGGCGGGGTCCGGCGAGCCCTCGCGGGAGATACGGTCACGGGCCGCGGTCGTGGAGCGGCTGCGTCCGGTGCTCACCGTGTACGCGCTGCGCGGCCTGATCGTGTGGACGCTGCCGCTGCTCGTCGCGTACGTGGCGAACTCCCTCACCGGCTACCACCTGGACACCCCGGAGCCCCTGGAACGCGGGTCGTGGCCCTACACGCTCGTCAAGGCGTCGCCCGCCGCCGCCCTGCTCGTCGCCGTGGTGCTGCGCCTCGCCCTCACGCTCGCCCCGGCCGCCGCGGCCGGTGGGCTCGGCGCCCGCGCGGCGCTGCGCCGTTCCTGGTCGCTGACGTGGACGCGTACCGGAGCGGGCCGGGTCCTCGCCCTGGCGCTGCCGCTGGCCGCGCTCACCGCCGGGGTGCTCCGGCTGGTGGTGCAGCTCGCCCTGCCGCTGCGGCCCCTCGTACGGTCCCTGCTCGAACAGGCCACGGGGAACTTCTTCGCCGCGTACTACGCCGGCATCCTCACCCCGGTCCTCGTCGGCATCCTGGTCACCGCAGCGGTGACGCTCCCCCTCACGTGCACGGCCTTCGCGGTCCTCCACGACCGGCTGGGGGCGCCCCGTACCTCCGACCGGGGCGCCGCCGTTCCGGGCCGGGGATCTGCGGTCATATGTCCTGCCGCAAGTGGGGCAGAAGATTCTGTATCGCCCCGCCCCTTCTGAGACGTCGCAGGTCGGAGCCTGTCCACCGGGTGCCGGGCGGGAGCGGGCCGTACGGCGGGACGCCTGTGCCCGGATGTCCCGGATCCGGTGGGGTTATCCTTCGACGGTCGACGCGCCGCCACCCCCCGTACCGCCGGTTCCGCAGCTCCCCGTGCCACGCGCGGGCCGGGCGCGGCCGGCGGAGGCGACGCGGAAGTGGCCCCCGGTGCCCCACGTCATGGACGTACGGATGCCACGCGTCGCCGAGCGCCCGCCCGACGCGGGTCACGCGGGACGAACACCCCGTACCGCGCACCGGTCGCCCGCGTAACAGCCCGCGGAACAGATGGAGACACGATGAGCAGGGTCACGAGGCCGGACACGCGGTCGCCCGCGCCGCACGCCGCCGACAGCCATGAGCTGATCCGCGTGCACGGCGCGCGGGAGAACAACCTCAAGGACGTCAGCGTCGAGATCCCCAAGCGCCGGCTGACCGTGTTCACCGGTGTCTCCGGTTCGGGCAAGAGCTCCCTGGTGTTCGGCACGATCGCCGCCGAGTCCCAGCGGATGATCAACGAGACGTACAGCGCCTTCGTGCAGGGCTTCATGCCGACGCTGTCGCGCCCCGAGGTCGACGTACTCGAAGGGCTGACGACGGCGATCATCGTCGACCAGCAGCGGATGGGCGCCGACCCCCGCTCCACCGTCGGCACCGCCACCGACGTCAACGCGATGCTGCGCATCCTCTTCAGCCGGCTCGGGCAGCCGCACATCGGCTCGCCCGGCGCGTTCGCCTTCAACGTGCCCTCGGTCAGGGCGAGCGGCGCGATCACGGTCGAGCGCGGTGGCCGCAGGACCGAGAAGGCGACCTTCAACCGCACCGGCGGCATGTGTCCGCGCTGTGAGGGCCGCGGCACCGTCTCCGACATCGACCTCGCCCAGCTCTTCGACGACTCCAAGTCGCTCGCCGAGGGCGCGGTCACCGTCCCCGGCTACAAGACGGACGGCCACTGGACGCTGCGGATCTTCACCGAGTCGGGCTTCCTCGACCCGGACAAGCCGATCCGCGACTACACCGCGACCGAACTGCACGACTTCCTCCACCGCGAGCCGGTCAAGGTCAAGGTCAACGGCATCAACCTCACCTACGAGGGGCTGATCCCCAAGGTCCAGAAGTCGTTCCTCTCCAAGGACCGGGAGGCGATGCAGCCGCACATCCGGGCGTTCGTGGACCGGGCGGTCACCTTCACCGCCTGTCCCGAGTGCGACGGCACCCGGCTCGCCGAGGCGGCCCGGTCGTCCCGGATCGGCGGGATCAACATCGCCGACGCCTGCTCGATGCAGATCAGCGATCTGGCCGCGTGGGTCCGCGGTCTCGACGAGCCGTCGGTGGCACCGCTGCTCGGGACGTTGCGGGACACCCTGGACTCGTTCGTGGAGATCGGTCTCGGCTATCTCTCGCTCGACCGGCCCGCGGGCACGCTCTCGGGCGGCGAGGCGCAGCGCGTGAAGATGATCCGGCACCTCGGCTCCTCGCTCACCGACACCACGTACGTCTTCGACGAGCCCACCACCGGCCTCCACCCGCACGACATCCAGCGGATGAACGGCCTGCTGCTCCAACTGCGGGACAAGGGGAACACCGTGCTCGTGGTGGAGCACAAGCCGGAGACGATAGCGATCGCCGACCATGTCGTCGATCTCGGCCCCGGCGCCGGTACGGCGGGTGGCACCGTCTGCTTCGAGGGCGATGTCGAGGGGCTGCGGGCCGCGGGCACCCTCACCGGCCGCCACTTCGACGACCGTGCCTCCCTCAAGGAGACCGTACGCAAGCCCACCGGCGCGCTGGAGATCCGCGGCGCCACCGCGAACAACCTGCGGGACGTCGACGTCGACATCCCGCTCGGCGTGCTGGCCGTCGTCACCGGCGTCGCCGGCTCCGGCAAGAGCTCGCTCGTACACGGATCCCTGGTCAAGGGCGCGGCGGCCAAGGGCTCCGGGGACGGCGGTACGGGGGGCGGCGACGGTACGGGGGCCACCGGCACGGGGGTCGTGTCGATCGGGCAGGAGGCGATCCGCGGGTCCCGGCGCAGCAACCCGGCGACGTACACCGGACTGCTCGACCCGATCCGCAAGGCGTTCGCGAAGGCCAACGGGGTCAAGCCGGCGCTGTTCAGCGCCAACTCCGAGGGCGCCTGCCCGCAGTGCAACGGCGCCGGGGTCATCTTCACCGACCTGGCGATGATGGCCGGTGTCGCCACGACCTGCGAGGAGTGCGAGGGGAAGCGGTTCCAGGCGGCGGTGCTGGAGCACCGCCTCGGCGGCCGGGACATCAGCGAGGTGCTGGCGATGTCGGTGACCGAGGCCGAGGAGTTCTTCGGCGCCGGTGAGGCGCGTACGCCGGCCGCGCACGCGGTCCTGCGCCGGCTCGCCGATGTCGGGCTCGGCTACCTCAGCCTCGGTCAGCCGCTCACCACGCTCTCCGGCGGCGAGCGGCAGCGGCTCAAGCTGGCCACGCACATGGCCGAGAAGGGCGGCGTCTACATCCTCGACGAGCCGACCACCGGCCTCCACCTCGCCGATGTGGAGCATCTGCTCGGCCTCCTCGACCGGCTCGTCGACTCCGGGAAGTCGGTCATCGTCGTCGAACACCACCAGGCGGTCATGGCGCACGCCGACTGGATCATCGACCTCGGTCCCGGCGCGGGCCACGACGGCGGCCGGATCGTCTTCGAGGGGACCCCGGCCGATCTGGTCGCCGAGCGCTCCACGCTGACCGGCGAGCACCTCGCGGCGTACGTCGGCGGCTGACCGGACGTCACGGAGCGCGCGTCACGCAACGGGCGTCACGCACCGCGCGAGGCGCCGGGAAAGCGGTCGCGTCCGTCATGGGCCATGCCTACGCTCACGGCATGGCCCATGCGAAGACCTCGTACGTCTGTCTGCCCTGCCGGGCCTCGTACAAGCAGCCGTACGACCCCTGGCGCACCCGGATCTGTCCGCGCTGCGCCGGGGAGCTGATCCACGTCGGGTCCGCCTTCGCCCCGCCCAAGCGGCGCGACCGGGCGGCCTGGCGCACCCTCTCGGTGCTGCTCCACGCGGGTGTGCGCTTCCACAAGAGCTGCTGCGGCGGGCCGGGGTACCGGCCCCGGAGCCTGCGCGAGGTGCGCCAGAACCTGAGGCACGCGCGGCGGACCGGCGAGCCGTTCGTCCGGGCGCTCGTACGGTAGGAAGCGCCGGATGAAGCAGGTGCCGGGGGCGCGAGGGCTTCCCGTCGCCGGAAGCCGGGGGGACAATCACCCTTTGTGACGATCACGGAGACCAGCGGCCCCACCGAGTCCCGCCGCACGGGGCCCGCCGCGCTGCTGGGCGGTCTGCTCACCGGCGCGCTGACCGGCGCCGCGGTGGCCGCCGTGGTGGTCGGGATCATCATCGGGAAGGCCGTGCTGTGGGGCGCGGGTGCCGGGTTCTTCGTGCTCGTCGTCCTGGTCACGAGCCTCGCGGGCAGGCGGACCCGGGCCCGCGCCCCGGCGGCCGAGCGGCGGAGGGCCCTCGCGATGATCGAGAGCCGCCGCGCGACCAGCGGTGAACTGGCCGACGTCCCGGTCAGTTTCGTGCTGACCGTCGCCCCGGAGGACCGTTCCGCCTACCGGGTCGCGTTCTCCCAGTCGATCAACCTCGTCGACATCGCCGACTATCCGGTGCGCCGCGTCGTGGTCGTCGAGTACCCCGCGCACGAGCCCTGGGACGTCACCATCGTCACCCGGCCCGACCAGGAGTGGGCGCGGCGGGCCGCCGAGGCGTCGATGGACTCGGCCCCCGGGTCCACCCTGGTCAAGAACCCGAACCGGGACGGTCTGCACTGCCTCTTCTCCCTGCTCGCGATCGTCCTCGGCGCGGCGCTGGTCGTCCTGCTCTTCCGCGCCGAGCTGTTCCGGGAGGACGGCGCGACGGGCGTCGACGGGAGTGGTGGCGGCGCAGGCGGTGGCCCTCAGGTCTCCGCCTCCGCCTCCGTCTCGGTCTCTGTCTCCGCCTCGGCGTCCGTCTCGTCGCGTACGAGCACCGCGCGGACCACCGAGTCGATGCTGCGGGACGGACAGATGCTCCGTACGGTCGACGCGCTGGCCACGGCGGGGGCGCTGACCGCCACCGCGTTCCGGATCGAGGAGCACGGCATGGCCGCCGAGGGCGTCGGGGACGGCACAGGCGCCGACAGCGGTACGGAGGCCGACGGGCCGTCGTTCGCGCTGCGCTCCCTCCCGTACGAACGCCTCCCCGGCCTGGTCCGCACGGCGCGCACCACCTCGGGCGCCGGTGACGACAGCTCCTGGCGCGTCGACATCGCCCGCGACGCGAAGACCGGGGCCCTGGTCATCCGGGTCACCGTCACGGACTCCCGCGGCTCCGCCACCCTCCACGCGGACGCCCGGGGCCGCGTCACCGAACCGGCCGGCGCCCTGGGCTGAGCCCCGGGCTCCGGGGCCCCGGCGCCTTTCGTGCGGAACCGGTTCCGCGGCCCGACGTATCGTCAGCGCCGAGAGGTTCCGTCATGAGTGAAAGGCGTCGGCAACCATGAGCACAGCCCCCCGTTTCCTCCATCTCGTCCGGCACGGCGAGGCGTCGGCCGACGAGTCCGCGCTCAGCGCGAACGGCCGCCGCCAGGCGGTGCTCCTCGGGCAGCGGCTGCGGAACGTACCGCTGTCGGCGGTGCACCACGGTCCGCTCCGCCGGGCCGAGGAGACGGCGACGCTGCTCGCCGGGCAGCTCGACGGGGTGACGCCGCGCCGGTCGGAGGCGGCCGGCGACTACATCCCGTACCTGCCGCAGAGGCAGGAGCTGCCGCCGGACTCCGCCGACGCCATGCTCGCCTTTCTCGCCGGGGTGACGGAGGAGGAGGCCAGGACCGGGGCGGCGCTGGCGCGCGAGGCGCAGGCCGAGTTCACCGGTCCGGTGGCCGGGCGGACGCCCCGCCACGAGCTGGTCGTCACGCACAACTTCCTCGTCGGATGGCTGATACGCGCGGCCCTCGACGCGCCTCCGTGGCGCTGGATGGGGCTCAACTTCGCCAACGCCGCGCTGACGGTGATCCGTTACGCGCCCGGCAGGCCGCCGTCCGTGCTCTGCACCAACGACATGGGGCATCTGCCCGCCGAGCTGCGCTGGACGGGGTTTCCGCCCGAACTCCACGTCTGAGGGCGGCCCTTCGGACGGTCCATCGGCCGGCCGACCGGCCCGCCCTCGTCCTGGCCGGGGCTCGGGCGTCGGCTCGGGCGTCGGCTCAGGCGGCCTTGAGCGCGACGGCCTCGGCCAGCGCCGCGTCGATGGCCAGCTTGCGCTGCTCGGGGCCGTAGTTGATGCCCTCGGCGCGGACGAATTCGAGGTTCTCCACCCCGAGGAAGGCGAAGAAGCTGGTGAGGTAGGTCTCCTGGTGGTCGAAGGACGCGGTCGGGGTGTCCGCCACGTACTCGCCGCCGCGCGAGGAGGCGACGATGACGCGCTTGTCGCCCGCCAGCCCCTCGGGGCCGTCCTGGGTGTAGTGGAAGGTCTTGCCGAACACGGCCAGGGCGTCGATCCACGACTTGAGCTGGCTGGGTATGCCGAAGTTGTACATCGGGGCGCCGATCACGACGACGTCGGCGGCCAGGAACTCCGCCAGCGCCTCGTCGAGTCTGCTCAGTTCGCCCAGGGTGCGCGCGCCCGCGTCGAGGTCGACGCCGGCCCCGGAACCGGGGCCGTCCCCGGGCTCGGACCCGGCCTTCGCGTTCCGGGCCGCCGAGGCCGCCTTGAGTCTGAGGATGGCCTCCGAGTGGTGCGGCAGCGGCTCGGCGGCGACATCGCGGTACGTGATCGCCAGACCGGGGTGCTCGTCCTTGAAGCGCCCGACGACAGCGGCCGAGATCCGGCGGCTGGCCGATTCGGCGCCCGAGATGCTGGAGTCGATGTGCAGAAGCTTCATGAAGGGTGCCGCCTCGCTGGTGCGCCCGGAACACCTGGGTCCGGTTCATCTGGACATGGACGGAATACCGCTGTGCGAACCGCGTACGGATGGGCTCTCCGCCTTCCGCCGACAGCAACGTACAGGCAGTTCTTCCGCCATGGCGGACCGAGGTGCCGGTGAACGCTCCTGACGGCGGTTCAGCCGAGCGGTACGGCCGCCGAGCGGGACGGGACGGCGTCGAGCGCGGCCAGTGCCGCGTCGTCGAACGTGATCGCGCCGGCGGCGAGGTTCGCCTCCAGATGGCCCGCGTCGGCGGTGCCGGGGATGAGGAGCACGTTCGGGGCGTGCCGGAGCAGCCACGCGAGGGCGATCTGCGCCGGGGTGGCGCCGAGGGAGCGCGCCGCGTCCAGGACCGCCTGCTCGTCGGTCGCCTTCGGCACACCGGGGAACGCGCCGCCGAGCGGGAAGTACGGCACCCAGGCGATGTTCTCGGCGACGCAGAGCGTGAGCAGCTCCTCGTCCTCACGGGCCACGAGGCTGTAGGCGTTCTGTACGCAGGCGATGCCCGCGGGGACGGCCCGGCGCAGCACGTCGAGGCTCACGCTGCTGAGTCCGATCGCGCCGATCTTGCCCTCGTCGCGCAGCGCGGTCATCACGGCGAGCTGATCGTCGAGGCCGACCACCTGGTCGCCCTCGGCCCGGAGTCCCGGCCCGGTGTCGGTACGGCGCAGGTTCACCAGCGCGAGCCGGTCGACGCCGAGAGCGGCCAGGTTCTCCTCGACCGCCTTCCGCAGCTCCTCGGGCCGCTGGGCGAGCCGGAGCCCGAGGGAGCCGTGGTCGGAGGTGGCGCCGACCTTGGTGGCGACGAGGACGTCGTCCTCGGGGCGGACCGCCTCCCGGATGAGCCCGTTGACGAGTCCGTCTCCGTAGAACTGCGCGGTGTCGACATGGTCGACGCCCAGCTCGACCGCGCGGCGCAGGAGCGCGACGGCCGCGGGGCGGTCGCCGCGCAACCGGTCGAGCTGCATGGCTCCGAACCCGATACGGGATACGGGGCGGCCGGCGAGCGGAGCGGCGCCTCCGGGGCGGGGCGCGCCGGTGGCCGTGGTCTCGGGGGAAGGAACGCTGCTGGGGGTCATGGACATCCCGTCCTCGTGCGATGATGAGGAAAACGGAGGAACCTCCGTTCATTCGACTGTAGCACTACCGGAGGAGCCTCCGCTTTGAGTCCGTCCGCATCGTTCCCGCCCGGCGGCCAGGACGACGGCCCCTGTGTCCCCCCGCACACCCCGTGCGACCCCGCCTCCGGGACCACCCCGACGGCCACCCCGGGGACCGGCACGCCCGCCACCCCGGGGACCGGCGCGCCCGCCACCTCCGGCGCGGGTACGCCCCCCGGCCCCCCGCTCCGCGCCGACGCCCGGCGCAACCGCGACCGGCTCGTCTCCGTCGCCCGCGCCGCCTTCGCCGCCGCCGACGGCACCGTCCCGCTGGAAGCCGTCGCCCGCGAGGCAGGGGTCGGCATCGGCACGCTCTACCGCCACTTCCCGACCCGGGAGGCCCTGGTCGAGGCCGTCTACGCCGCCGAACTCGACGACGTCACCGCGAGCGCCCCCGCGCTCCTCGCCGAGCTGCCGCCCGAGGCGGCGCTGCGCGCGTGGCTGGACCGTTACGCGGCGTTCGTCGCGACGAAGCGCGGGATGATCGACACCCTCCGCACCGGCTGGGCCTCGGGTCGCATCGCGACCCCGACCACCCGGGAGCGCATCACCGCCGCGATCGGAGCGATCCTCGCGGCCGGGGCGCGTACGGGCTCGCTCCGCACGGATGTCACCGCCGAGGAGGTCACCACCCTGCTCCTCGGCGTCTTCCTCTCCACGGCGGCGAGCGACGCCCCGGAGCGGACCGGCCGCCAACTCGACCTCGTCGTGGACGCCCTGCACCCGGGGAACGACCGGGGCGCCCCCGGCCGGGCCCACCCGCCGCGACCGTAGAACCGGACCCGCGGACCGGACCCGTGGAACCGGACCCGTGGAACCGGACCCGCGGAACCGGACAGACGGAACCGGATCCACCGGGCGTCAGGACGCCCCCGGCGCCAGCTCCTCCGGCAGCGGCCGGGAGTGCACGATGTGGAGGCGCGAGACCGCTCGGGTGAGCGCCACATACAGGCGGTGCGCGCCACGGGCCTCGGCTGCCAGCACCTCCGCCGGTTCGACCAGGACGACATGGTCGTACTCCAGCCCCTTCGCCGCCGTCGCGGGCAGCACCGTCACCCTGGCGGCCGGCGTACCGAAGTCGTCCGCCGTGACGGTGGCGATCCCGGCCCCCGCGAGGACGGTACGGAGCCGGTCCGCCTCGGGCCCGGCCGCGATCACGCCGATCGAGCCCTCGCGGGCGAGCGCCGCGCGCACCGCGCCGACCACCAACGCGTCGAGCCCGCCCTCCCCCTCCCTCCCCATCTCCCTCTCCCCGTGTCCCGCTCGGCTGATCGTCAGCTCGCCCGCGCCGCGCAGGGACCGGGCCGGCGGGACGTCGACGTCCAGCGAGGCCAGCAGCCGGTTGGCGAGTTCCACGACCGCGCCGGGCACCCGGAACCCGGTGGTCAGCGAGGTCACCGCCGCGTCCGGCCGGCCGAGGTGGGCGAGGAGGGCGGGCCAGGAACGGGCCGCCCACGGGGTGGTGCCCTGCGCGAGATCGCCCAGCACCGTCAGCGAGCCGAAGGCGGCGCGGCGGGCGATCGCGCGGCACTCCATCGGGGAGAGGTCCTGCGCCTCGTCGATGACGACATGGCCGTACCCCTCGGGGTGCTCGATGAGCCCGGCGAGTTCGTCCAGCAGCACCAGATCGGCCGCCGACCAGGGTAGTTTCCTGGCCGCGCGGGGCCCGGAAGGGACGCGGAGGTCCGCGCGGCGGATCGCCCGCCGTTCCTCGGGCGTGAGGCCGCCGTCCGCCTCCGCCGGATCGGCCAGCAGCCCGGCCAGCACCTCCTCGGGAGTCACCTTGGGCCACACCGCGTCGAGATGGGCGGTGACCGCCCGCGAGAAGCCGAGCCGCCGTGTCCACTGCGCCGAGCGCGGCCCCGTCCGCCGCTCCGCCCGGAGCTGAAGGGCCCGTACGGTACGGCTGCGCAGGCGCTCCCGGCCGACACCGTACGGGGGCGCCTCGGCCCGTACCTCCGCGACGAGACGGGCCAGTTCGTCCGGTTCGAGGCGCCAGTGGTACGAGCCGTCCGCCACGACGAGCGGCGCCGGACGGAACGCGGGCCCCGCGACCCGCCCGTACAGCGCACGGTGGAGTACGGCGGCCATACGGGCGTCGTGCTTGACGACCGCCGCCGCCTCCGTGTCCCGGGTCCGCACCGGATGGCGCGCGATCTCCTCGCCGACCGTCGACTGGCGGATGCCGATCTCGCCGAGGGCGGGCAGCACGTCGGAGATGTAGGAGAGGAACGCCCGGTTGGGCCCGAGCACCAGCAGCCCGCCACGCCGCAGCCGCTGCGGGTAGGTGTAGAGGAGATACGCGGCCCGGTGCAGACCGACGGCGGTCTTACCGGTGCCGGGGGCGCCCTGGACGCAGAGGGAGCGGCCGAGTTCCGACCGTACGAGATCGTCCTGCTCGGGCTGGATGGTGGCCGCGATGTCGCGCATCGGCCCGATGCGGGGGCGCTCGATCTCGCCGGTGAGGATGGCGCTCCCGGTGACGGCCCCCGGCGGACCCGGCGGACCCGACGCGCCCACCGGCCCCGCGTCCGCCGTCACCGCACCCGCCGTCACCGCGCCCGGCTCCAGGGGCTCGTCCTCCAGGCCGGTCAGCTCCTCCGGCTCCCCGGTGCTCCACGGGGCCCACCCGAACCTGCGGCGGACCGCCACGCCCTGCGGGTCGGCGGCGCTCGCACGGTAGAAGGCGCGGGAGACGGGCGCGCGCCAGTCGACCACGAGGGGCGGGGCCGCGGGGTGTTCGGAGATCCGGCGGCGGCCGATGTGGTAGCTCTGCCCGGCGTGGTCACCGGCCGCCGGGCCGTCCCCGAAGTCGAGGCGCCCGAAGAACAGCGGACTGTCGGGCTCCTGCCGCAACTCCTTGGCGTAGCTGCGCAGATGGCGGCCGAGGACTTCGGCGTCGGCACCGGAGGCGAAGGCGTTCTCGCCGGTGACGATCCGCGTCTGCGCTTCGTCCACCATGCCGGTCAGCGCGGCGCGGCAGGTCCGGTGGTAGGTCCGTTCCTCGTCGAGTGCTTCGGCTGCGGTCATTCCGCCAAGAATAGCGTGACCGAGTAAAGAACGTTACCGAGTTACAGACATGACCGTACCGCCGTCACCAGAGGCCGAGTCCACTCCTCAGCCGCTCGAAGGCCAGCTCCGCCGCCGCCACCGCGTCCGGGTACACCGCCCCGGCCGGTTCGCCCGCCGCGATCCGCCGCCAGTTCTCCTGCGCGAGGACCCGCTGGACGGCGATGATCTGCGCCGCGCCGAGCGCTCCCTCGACGCCGCCCCCGAGCGCGGCGGCCAGCGCCTCCTCGGAGCGCCGCTGGTAGCCGTACAACCGGGCCACCAGACTCGGCGTCCCGTACAGCAGCCGGTGGTACGCGAGCACGGCCTCCGCGTCGTTGAGGCCGGTCACCGGGTCGCGCCGGTCGAGGCCGTCCAGGAAGTGCAGGCGCAGCGCGTCCAGCGGGCGTACGCCGCCGGGGCGGCCGGAGACCACCCGGGCCGCCTCGTCCTCGTGGTCGGCGAACCGGTGCAGGACCAGGTCCTCCTTGGCCGGGAAGTACCGGAAGAGGGTGGGCTTGGAGATCTCGGCCGCGGCGGCGACCTCCGCGACCGGGACCCGGTCGAACCCCTTCGCGAGGAAGAGCGCGATCGCGGCCTCCGAGATCTCCTGGTGGCGCCGCCGCCTCTTCCGCTCCCGCAGACCGGGATCGGAGTGGGGGCCGGGATCGGGATCGGAGTGGGGACCGGGATGGGGGCCGGAGTGGGGTTCGGGGTGGTGGGCGGGGTCGAGGACCTCGTTGTCGCCGTCGCCGTTCATGACGCAGAAGCCTACGGGTGCGACGCGCGCGTCCCTGTCACCCGCCCTGCCGCCGGACCAGCGCATCCACCCCGTCCAGAAGGCAGTTGAGGCCGAAGGCGAAGTCGGCGTCCGGCTCCCCGTCCTCCTCCAGACCGCCCTCGGCGAGCAGCCGGGCGACCGAGGGGTAGCGGGCCGGGTCGGCCAGCCGCCGGAGCGTACGCCCGTACCCCTCCCTGACCTGCCGGGCCGAGCCAGCGCTCGCCGCGACCGCCGCGTTCAGGTCGGCCGTCGTCAGCGCCTCGTTCCGTACGAAGCCGCTGACCAGCAGGATCACCGAGATCCTGGCGCCGTCGTCGAGGCCGGTGCCGTCCAGCGCCACCATCCCCCGCTCCCACCACGCCACCATGTGGGGCGTGCTGGGCGGGCCCGAGACCGGCAGGCGCAGCGACCACAGGTTGCGGTGGTACGCCTCCCGTTGCGCCCGGGCCCAGAGCGTCAGCGCCTCGCGCCAGCCGGGCGCCGGGTCCGGTGGCGGGGGCGGCGCGCCGATCGCCGCCTCCAGCATGAGGATGTACAGCTCGTCCTTGGCGGCGACGTACCGGTACAGCGACATCGTGGAGACGCCCAGCTCCTTGGCGACCCGCCCCATCGAGACGGCGCCCAGCCCCTCCGCCGCCGCGAGGCCGACCGCCGCGTCCACGATGCGCGTCAGGGTGAGGCCGGGGCGCGGCCCCTTGGCCGGGCGGTCGCGGAGCCCCCACGCCGCCTCGATGCTGGCGGGAAGCCCGGTGCCGCCCTCCCCGGCCACGCCGCCCGCGTTGCCCGTCATCGCCGTACCCCTCTTCTTCCGCTCCCCGCCGCTTGACGCCCATCCTAGTAATGCGTAAGGCTTACGCAGTAACGCGTATGCCATACGCAGAAGGAATCCGAGGGGGAGCAGCCATGCGGACAGATACGGCGGTCGAGGCCATCGGCCTCGAAAAGTCCTACCCGGCCAGGGGGGCGCGGAAGGAAAGGGGGAAGGCGGCGCTCCGCGTCCTGCGCGGCATCGACCTCCGCGTCGGGCGCGGCACCGTCTTCGCCCTCCTCGGGCCCAACGGCGCGGGCAAGACCACCGCCGTCCGGATCCTCACCACGCTCACCACCGCGGACCGCGGCACCGCCCGCGTCGCCGGGTACGACGTCGTCGCCGACCGGCGGCGGGTACGCGGCGCGCTCAGCCTGACCGGGCAGTTCGCCGCCGTCGACGAGAAGCAGACCGGCGAGGAGAACCTCCGCATGATGGCCCGCCTCGGCGGGCTCCCCCGGGCCGAGGCCCGCCGCCGCGCCGCCGGGCTCCTCGACCGGTTCGGCCTCGCGGACGCCGGCCACCGCCTCGCCGCCACGTACTCCGGCGGGATGCGGCGCCGACTCGACCTCGCCGCGGGGCTGGTCGGCGCCCCCGAGGTGGTCTTCCTGGACGAGCCGACGACCGGCCTCGACCCGCGCAGCCGCCAGGAGTTGTGGCAGGTCGTACGGGATCTCGCCGCGCGCGGCACCACCGTCTTCCTCACCACCCAGTACCTGGAGGAGGCCGACCGGCTCGCGGACCGGGTCGCCGTCATGGACCGGGGCGTGATCGCCGCCGAGGGCACCGTGGACGAGCTGAAGCGCCTGGTCTCGGGGCACCGGCTCGACCTCGTCCTCGCCTGCCCCGACGCCTATCTGCGGCTCGCGGACCGCGCCGTGCACCACGCCCCCGAGACACTCACCCTCGGCCTGCCGACCGACGGCACCGCCGCGCACGTACGGGCCCTGCTGGACGAGATCGACCCCGACGGTACGGAGGTGGCGCGCTTCGCCCTCCACAGCGCCACCCTCGACGACGTCTTCCTCTCCCTCACCCGCACCGGCCCCGAAGCCGGCCCGGACACCGGTACCGACACCGACACCGACACCGACACCGACACCGGCCCGGACAGCAGCCCCGACGCCCAGGAGCCCGCCCATGCCTGACGCACCCGCACACGCACCCGGCTCCCCCGTCCCCGGCCCGCTCGCACCGGACTCGATCGCACCCGACCCTCTCGTACCCGGCCCGCTCGCACCCCGCGCGGCGACGCCCCGCGCGCTGACCCACGCCGTCACCCTGGCAGGGCGCGGCATCCGCCTCAGCCGGCGCAACACCGACGCCGTCGTCACCTCGCTGATGCTGCCGGTCATGATGATGCTGGTCTTCGTCTACTTCTTCGGCGGCGCCATCGACACCGGGACGCGGTACGTCACCTACGTCGTCCCCGGCGTCCTGATCCTCTGCGCCGGCTTCGGCTCGGCCGGCACCGCCGTGAGCGTGAGCGAGGACATGAAGGGCGGCATCATCGACCGCTTCCGCTCCCTCGACGTCGGCGGCGCCCCGGTCCTCGCCGGGCATGTCACGGCGAGCGTCGTCCGCAACCTCGTCTCGACCGCGCTCGTCCTCGCCGTCGCCCTGCTGATCGGCTTCCGCCCGGCGGCGGGACCGGCCGCCGCGCTCGCCGCCGCGGGCATCCTGCTCGCCTACATCACGGCGATGTCCTGGCTCTCCGCGGCCGTGGGGCTGCTCGCCAAGTCCCCCGAGGCCGCGTCCGGATTCACCTTCCTCGTCCTGTTCCTGCCCTATCCGAGCAGCGCCTTCGTCCCCATCGGGACGATGCCTGCGTGGCTGCACGGCTTCGCCGACCACCAGCCGGTCACCCCGGTGATCGAGTCGCTGCGCGGACTGCTGCTGGGGCTGCCGGTGGGCCACACCCCCTGGCTGGCGCTGGCCTGGAGCGCGGGCTTCCTGGCCCTCGCGCTGGGCCTGTCCGGCGTGCTGTTCAGGTCCCGGACCTCGTGACGGCGGCCGTCTCCGCCTCGCCGCCGCGCGTCGTACGGAACCAGTTCCGGTACGCGGTCACCACCTGCCGCATCGACGGCGCCGCCGCGTCCGCCCCGTACAGCTCCCGCTCCGCCGCCGCCAGGACCCGCTGGACCTGCCACGCCGCGCGCGGCAGCACCCGCCAGTTGGACTCCGCGTCGGAGCCGAGCAGCAGCGCCGTACGGATCACGTCGGTGAAGACGGACTGGACCCGCTTGTAGGCGAGGAGCAGCGGCAGATCCTCCTCCCAGCCGTACGCGCTCCCGGGCCGCGCCTCCTCCACCGCCGTCACCCACAACTCCTCGACCCGGGCCTCCTCCTGCTTCGGGTAGCCCATCAGATGGAGGTGGGTCGCCAGGTCGTAGAGGGGGTCGCCGATCATGGCGAGCTCCCAGTCGATGACCCAGAGGTCGCCGTCCCGGTCGACGATCAGGTTCTTGCGGTGCAGATCGCAGTGGAGGAGCGCGAAGGGGCGCCCGCGCAGCTCGGCGGTGCGCTTCCGCAGCCCTACGAGGGCGTCGGCGCTCACGCCGAGTTCGTCGAAGAGGGTCCGGTACGGCGCGCCGTGGTCCCGGTGGACCTGTTCCTCGGTGAACCGGATCAGCCGGTCGAGGAACGCCGCCGAGTCGCCCTCGGCCGTCCAGTCGTCCGGGGCACAGATCCGCGTGACCTCGCGCTCCGCCAGCTCCTTGAGGTCGATCGACACCAACTGGGCGAAGAAGCGGCTGAGTTGGTCGGCGTGACGTCGGGAGAGCCCGCGCCCGGGGACCTGGCGGGCGTCGAGGGTCCTGCCCTCGATGAAGCCCTGGAGGTAGACACCGCCGTCGACCCGGACGATCTCCGGGATACGGTCCACCCGGCCCTGGAGCGCGGTGAGCAGCAGATCCTCGGAGGCGAAGCAGCGCCGGTCGAACCAGAGCAGCCCGGGGCGGGGCGCCCGCAGCTTGGCGCGCTCGAAACGGGCGCTCAGCTCGTGGGTGGCGGGCAGCGGGAACGCGTACGTCTCGTGGTGGTAGCCGTTGAGGGGGCCGGTGACCCCCTGGCCGTCACGGCTCAGCTCGCCCGCTCGCCTGCGAATGTCGGATCCGGTGCCGGATGCCCGGCCGACTGTCATTGCCTTGTGCACTGTGCCGTATGCCCTCGGTGCCGGTGGTGCCTCTGATGTACGCGGTGTGCGTGTGGTGTGTGGATCTGTTGTGCGGAAGCTACCTCTGAGGCGGAAGTTACCTCTCCGGCGGGTGCCATGACAGGAAGTTGGCGCCATCTTCACCAACTCGGATCAGCGAAAACCCGTCCGCCGACGCTCCGGACCCCCGGGAAGGTCAGAGTTGGTCGACTTGGCCGACTTGTCCGGCCAACTCTGCGAGGCCGCCGGGAAGTTCGTCCATGACGACCCGCGCGCCCGCTCCGTACAGCACGGCGCTCTTCGTCTCCCTCGTCGCGTACCCGAGGAAACGGACCCCGAGCCGCTCCGCCGCGCGGAGATCCGCCTCCGCGTCGCCGATCATCACCGCCTCGGCCGCCGTCACGCCCGTCCACTTCAGCGCGCGCTCCAGACAGTCCGGATGCGGCTTGAGCAGCCTCGGGTCGAGCCGGCGCCCGTAGACATGCCCGTCGAAGCAGCGGGTGAGGCCGGTCCGTTCGAGATAGCGCCTGACCGCCTTCGGCGAGTTGTTGGTGGTGATCGCGAGGGCGACCCCGGCGCCGGCCAGCGCCCGTATCAGCTCCGCCGCGTTCCTGGTCGGTACGGCCGACTCCGCCGCCCGTATCTCCTCCTCCGTCAGCCACGCCTCCAGCTCGGCCACCCGCGCGCTCCCCGGGGCCAGCTCCCCCACCGCGCGCAGCAGCGCCTGCGGATCGGTGACCGGGGCGCCGTCCACCGTCCCCACGGCGCGGGCCGTCTCCCCGGGGAGCGCCGCGAGCAGCCGGGCGGCCACCTCGGGCGCCGGATGGTTGCGGAAGAGCGCGCAGACGGGTCCGTCGAAGTCGAAGAGCACGCACCGCACCGGGAGCGCGGTGGCGTACGGGTCGGACGCGTACGGGTCGGTGGCGTACGGGTCGGTGGCGTACGGGTCGGTCACGTCGCTCCGTCCATCGGGGCGGAGGCCGGGCACCGTCAGCGCCTCCGGACCACATCCTGCCCCGAACCCCACCGGTACGACACGGCTCCGTCCGTCCCTCCCGGCCCGCGCCCTCACCCCAGCGCGAGATCCGTCGCGATCGTCTCCCAGAGCGCGTCGAACCACGCCTGCGACTCCGCCACGAACGCCCGGTCGCGCTGGGCCGCCTCCACGGAGGCGAACGAGAAGAGCGGTGACCGGTCCCCCAGCGCGTCGTACATCTCGACGGACGTCCGGTGGATCTCCGTCTCGCGCACGGTGACCTTGTAGTACGCGAACAGCGCCTCCGCGCCGTTGAGCACGTACAGCTTGACCGGCGGGGTGAACGGCAGCGCCTTGAACCGCACGTCCACGTCGATGCCCGCCGAGCGCATCCCCATCAGATGGTCGCCGAGGACCGTGCCGTGCGCGTTGCGCTGCTGGAGCCAGCGCTGGTGGACCAGGTCGCTCTCGTCAGGACGCGTGCCGGCCGCGGAGACGGAGCGCGGGAAGGCCAGTTCGATGTCGCGGTTCGGCAGCAGCACCCGGACCGTCACGGTGGCGGGCAGGGCGCCCGCGCCCGGCGCGCCGCTCCCGGCCGGCAGCGCGGCGCGGTCGCGGATGCGCAGGCGCTGCTCGCCGAGGGCCGCGCTCAGCGACTCCGCCGTCAGACAGAGGGCGTCGATCCGTACGTGGTCGGCCTCGAACGCCGCCATGATGCGCGGGCGCAGCGCCACCATCGTCTCCTGCGGGCTCCCGTCGCCGTCCGCCGCCGCTCCCCGCCGGGCACCGGCGGTCCGTCCGGCGGCGCCGCGGTCGGCGATCCGGGGCGGCGCGCCGCGGGTGACCTCGGTGAGCAGGCCGTCCTCCTGGAGCCGCCGCAGGGCCTGGCGGACCACCCCGCGCTGCACACCGAACTCGGCCACCAGGTTCTTCTGCGTGGGCAGGGCCTGCCCCGCCACGAGGTCGCCCGACGCGATACGGGCGCGCAGGGCCTGCGCCACATCCTCCGGCGTGGGCTTTCCGGCGCCGTGCACAGCAGCCTGTTCAGAGGTCACGACCCTACGTTACAACTTCCTGCCATCTCCCGGCAGTTGTAACGGATAACTTGTTTACGGATCGCAACTTGGCGGGACAACTTCATCAGTTGGTGTTGAGTTGGCAGCCAACTTTGCGTAAGGAGTGACCGCCATGCCTGTGTCCGCGCTCCTCACCTCCGCACTCGGCATCGGGCTCGACCAGCTCGTGCACTGGCGCTTCGGTACCGCCGGGACCGTCGCGCTCCTCCTGCTCACCCTCGGCGTCAAGGCCAGGAACGCCACCTGCGCGGGGATCGGCGCCGCCGTCCTGGCGCTCCTCGTCACCCGGCTCGGCCACGGCTGACCCACCGGTCATGACTGCCCCACCGGCCACGGCTGCCCCACCGGCCACGGCCGATCCCGGTCACGGCTGCCCCGCTCAGAAGACGTCCGGGCACCAGGGCCTTCGCGGCGTACGGAACAGCGCCTCCGCCAGCGCCACCGCCCCCGGCCGCTCCTCCGCCACCGTCCCCAGCGCGGCGAGCCGCAGCGCCGACTCCTCCCCCAGGTACAGCGCGCCCAGCTCCCGTACGTCCAGGGCCAGACCGGCCGGCTCCGCCGTCGGCGCGCAGCTCGCGCCCTCCGGCGACGCCTCCAGCCGGTAGCGCCCGCCCGCCAGCCCCGCCGCGTCACGGACCTCCAGCACCAGCGTGCCGCTCACTCCGTACGTACGCGCCTCCAGGGCCCGTACGACATCGAGGATCCGCACCCACAGGAAGTCCGCCTGCGTGACGATCCGCGCCGCGCGCGGGTCCGGCAGGAAGGAGGGCAGCAGGTCGTCCTGCGCGCGGTGGCCCGTCCGGACCGTCGTGACCCAGTCGATCGAGCAGACGAACCGCCACAGCGCGCGCTCGGCCGCCGGGGTCAGCGCGATCAGGTCCCGTACGGACGCGGTGTTCAGCGGCTGCTTGGAATCGCCCCAGACGTCGTCGCAGGCGTAGACGACCAGCCCCTCCACCTCGCCCGACGCCGAGCGGTACACGGCGTGGTACGGCTCCGTCCACGGAAGTCCGTTGGACGTCTGCCCGGTGAACGCGCCCCACCAGCGCTCGTCCCGGTCGACCGCGCCCGGCTGCCGCGCCCGGAAGCGCTCGTGCAGCTCGGGCCCGAGCTTCCGTACGTCCGAACCGTCGACCAGGTCGATCCGCCCGCCGCCGTCCTCGGCGCCCGGCCCCGACCAGCGCGGGTCGAGCCCCGAACGCGCCACGTCGACGGCCCACTCGGTGGTCGAGGCGGCGGGCCCGAAGCCGTACCGGCCGTAGATCGGGTACTCGGCGGCGATCAGCGTGGCGACGGTGTCCCCGCGCTCCTTCGCCCGCGCGAGATCGGTGCCCATCATCCGGGAGAGCAGCCCGCGCCTGCGGTGGGTGGGCGAGACCGTGACGTTCGAGACCGCGTCGGCGCGCAGCACCGCGCCGCCGGTCACCGTCAGCTCCTGGGTGAAGGAGCGGAACGTGGCGACGCACCGCCCGTTCTCGAACGCGCCCTGGGTACGGGAGAGATCGGCCCGCGCGAGCCGCCACTCCACCGTCGCGTCCGAGTCGGTCGGCGCCCGCAGAAAGCCGGTGTTCAGGGCGCGGTTCCAGTCGGGGAATCCGGCTTCGGTGACAGTACGGACCTCGATGCTCATGGTCCGCACGCTAGGCGCAGCCGCCCCGCCGCCGCATCCGGATTTTCGGGCCGGGCCCTTCGTGGCCGGGCCCGGAAGGCCGCCCGTACGCCCGGAGCCCCGCCCCGCGGCTCAGAAGGCCGCCCGTACCGCCCCGACCTCCGCGCCCCCGCCCAGCAGCGGCGCCCGGCCGATCCGGCCCAGCACCTCCGCCTCCACGCCCAGGAGCTGGAGCGCCCGCGCCAGCACCGGGCCCAGCGCCCGCGCCCCACCGTCGTCGATCTTGAAGGCGAGCGCGCGGCCGTCCGCCAGCGCCACCGCCTGGACCGCCTCCGCGCCCATCTTCGACAGCGTCCCCGGCACCTCCCGCATCAGCCAGGTGTCGGAACGGCGTGTGCCCGCCACGTACTCGGGGTGCGCGCGCATCGCCTCCGCGACCCGGCCCTCGGCCGTCGTCGGCGCCGCGAGGACGAAGTGGCGGAAGGCGCGGGCGAGTCCGGTGAGGCTGAGGGCCATCAGCGGGGCGCCGCAGCCGTCCGTACCGACCGTGGGGACGCGCTCCCCCGCCGCCTCCTCGACCACCGTGAGCACGAGCTGCTGCAAGGGGTGGCCGGGGTCGAGATAGCTCTCCGTGGGCCAGCCGTTGAGCGCGCAGACGGCGAGCATCGCCGTGTGCTTGCCGGAGCAGTTCATCACGATCCGCTCGCGCACCCCGCCCGCGGCGAGGTACGACTCCGCCTCCACCGGGTCGAGCGGCAGGTCCGGCGGGGTCCCGAGGTCGTCGGGGGTCAGCCCGTACTCGGTGAGCATCGTCCGGACCAGGTCGAGGTGGAAGCGCTCCCCGGAGTGGCTCGCGGCGGCCAGCGCCAGCCGCTCACCGGAGAGTTCGAGCCCGGCGCGCAGCACGGCCGCCGCCTGCATCGGCTTGTTGCTGGAGCGCGGGAAGACCGGCGCCTCGGCGTCGCCCAGCTCCAGTTCGACCGTGCCGTCCGCCGCGAGCAGCACCATCGAGCCGCGGTGGCGCCCTTCGACGAAGCCGGACCGTACGACCTCGGCGAGTACGGGCGCGTCCGCTCCCGTACCGGTACGGGAGACGCCCGTACGGGAAGTCCCGGTACGCGAGGCGCCGCTGCCGACCGCGGTGGACGTGCTGCTGGGCGTGCTGGAGGTCATCGTCGGCCTTCCGGAAGGGCGGGAGGGCAGGAGGGACCCCGCCCACGCGCGAACGGACCGCCCCTCCACTACATGAGCAGGTCGTCCACTTGTGCTTCACCTTCACGGTACCTGCGCGCGATCTCCGCGCTGCAATCGTCCGCCGTCCGCTGAAGTTGGTGACGGCGGCGCGAGAGCTGCCGCTCGTTGCGGACCAGCCGCCCCATCGCCGCGTGCAACTCCTCGTCCGTACGCGCCTCCAGGTCGGACAGCTCCACCTCCGCCAGCGTCTCCGCGGCCAGCGCCCGGTACTCCGCGCTGCGCGGCGTGGAGAGCGTGACGTGCCGGGCGGAGGTGCGGTGGCGCGACGGGGCGTCGGTGAGGATCTCCGAGAGCCGGTCGAGCACCGGGGTCTCCGGCTCCGTGCGACGCGCCAACTCGGCGCGCAGGATGTCGATACGGCCCTGGAGCAGCCGCCGCAGATAGCTGAGGTCCCCCTCGTCGCGGTGCGAGTCCCGGCGCAGCGCGCGCAGTTCGGGCAGCCGCAGCACGCTGAAGTCGTACGGCCGGGGCGCGGGCAGCGCGCCCTCACCGCCCGCCACGGGCCCGCCGCTGCCGACCCCGCTGGTCGTACGGGTCGCCGGTACGGTACCGGGCGGCTGCCCACCCCCGGATGTGCTCGATGTGCTCATCGCGCGTTCTTCCCCTCACTCCGCTGGGGAGACCCGTCCCGCACACCGCTGGGGACCCCCCTCCCTCGACGGGTGCCTGCCGCGCACCGCCTCCGTGCATCGTGCCACTCCTGCCGCCGGGTATGGGGGCGCTCTGCACCCGTTCGGCCCCCGCTAGGTTGGTCCGTATGCGAGCAGTGGTGCAGAGAGTCGACGGCGCGAGCGTCCTCGCCGTGACCGGGGACAAGACGGAAACCGTCGGCGAGATCGTCGGCGAAGGGCTGTGTGTGCTGGTGGGAGTCACCCACGAGGACACGGTCGAGCAGGCGCGGAGGCTCGCCGACAAGCTCTGGTCGATTCGGATGCTGGAGGGCGAGAAGTCCTGTTCGGAGGTGAACGCCCCGCTCCTGGTGATTTCGCAGTTCACTCTCTACGGGGACGCCCGGAAGGGCCGCCGCCCCACCTGGAACGCCGCCGCGCCGGGTCCGGTGGCCGAACCGCTGGTCGACGCGGTGGTGGCGCGCCTGCGTGAGCTGGGGGCGAAGGTGGAGACGGGCCGGTTCGGAGCGGAGATGCGCGTCTCGCTCACGAACCACGGCCCGTTCACGGTGCTGCTGGACTTCTGAGCGCGGACGCGTCCGCGCGGAGGACGCGTCCCGGTCCCGTACGGGTCCGGTACGTACAGGGTCCCGTACGGGGCCGGTACGTACGGGTCCCGTACGGGTCCTACGGCTCGACCACGACCTCCTGGGCCGCCGCGGTGTCCCCCGCCAGCAGCGGCGCGTCCACCGGCACATTGCGCTTGACCAGCGCGAGCGCGATCGGCCCCAGCTCGTGGTGGCGGGCCGAGGTGGTGACGAACCCGAGCTGGCGCCCCTCGGGGCCGTCCGCCGCGAGCCGCACCGGCGTACCGTGCCCCGGCAGATGGACATCGCTGCCGTCGAGGTGCAGGAAGACCAGCCGGCGCGGCGGCTTCCCCAGGTTCTGGACGCGGGCCACGGTCTCCTGGCCCCGGTAGCACCCCTTGTCGAGGTGGACCGCGCCGCCGATCCACCCCAGCTCGTGCGGGATCGTCCGGTGGTCGGTCTCGAAGCCGAGCCGCGGCCGGTGGCCCTCGACGCGCAGCGCCTCGTACGCCAGGATCCCGGCCGGCGGGCCGTGCTGCTCCGCGTACGCGGTCAGCTCGGCGCGCGGCAGGAAGAGGTCCCGGCCGTACGGGGTCTCCCTGACGACGACGCCCTCCGGCACGGGGGCGATGGAGCCGGCCGGGAGGTGGACGAGCGCGAAGTCGTCGGTACGGTCCGCGACCTCGACCCGGTAGAAGAACTTCATCGACTCCAGATAGTTCGCCAGGGCCTCCTGGGTGCCCGGCTCGACATGCGCCCAGACCGTCGTGCCGTCGTCCACGAGATACAGCGCGTGCTCGACATGGCCGTTCGCGGAGAGGATCAGCGCCTCGGTGGCCCGGCCCGCGGGCAGCTCCGTGACGTGCTGGGTGATCAGCAGATGCAGCCAGCTCAGCCGGTCGTCGCCGGTGACGGTGACGACGCCGCGGTGCGAGAGGTCGACGAAGCCGGTGCCGTCGGCGAGGGCGCGCTGCTCACGGAAGAGATCGCCGTAGTGCGCGGCGACACCTTCGTCCTGGCCTTCGGCCGCGACGGCTCCGGGCAGGGCGAGGAGAGGGCTGGTGGTCGAATGTCGCTGCATAGTCATGAAGCCTACGACTCGGCCGCGCCCGTCGTTGTTCCCTCGGCGGCGGCCGTGCAGTCGCGGCAGCGGCCGAAGATGGCGAAGTGCTTCATGTCCGTCGTGAAGCCGAAGTCGTTCCGCAGCTTCGCGGTGAACTCGGCGGCGACCTCGGTGTCCGCCTCGATCACCTCGGTGCAGTCCCGGCACACCAGGTGTATGTGGTGGTGCCGGTCGGCGAGGTGGTACGTCGGAGCGCCGTGCCCGAGGTGGGCGTGCGAGACGAGGCCCAGCTCCTCCAGCAGCTCCAGGGTCCGGTAGACCGTGGAGATGTTCACCCCGGAGGCGGTCCTGCGCACCTCGCAGAGGATGTCGTCGGGCGTCGCGTGTTCGAGGGTGTCGACGGCTTCGAGGACAAGCTGGCGCTGAGGGGTCAGCCGGTAGCCGCGCTGCCGCAGATCGCTCTTCCAGTCGGTGCTCACCACGCCCCCAGTGTAGGCAGGCGCGGCGGCGGCCCGGCCGCGCCTGCCGGACCCGCTGCTTCCGGACCGGCCGCGTGAAGAACCGGCCGGTGAGAACCGGCCGGTGAGGACCGGACCCCTTACTTGAAGAAGGCGATGCCGTCGTCCGGGAGGTCACCGAGGTCCTTGGCCCACTCGGCGACCTGCTCCGGGCTCACGGACTTCTTCAGGTGCGCCGACATGTACGGGCGCAGCGGCACGTCGGGCGTCGACTTCTCGCCCACCCACATCAGGTCGCCCTTGACGTAGCCGTAGAGCCGCTTGCCGCCGCTGTAGGGACCGGAGGCCGCCGTACGGGCCACCGCGTCGGTCACCAGGTCGATCTGCGGCTTCTGGTCCGCCAGCTCGCCGTACCAGACCTCGACGACGCCCTGGTCGCGCACCATGACGACCTCGACCTTGCGGTCCTTGTCGATGCGCCAGAAGCCGGACTCGGACTCGATCGGCCGGACCTTCCTGCCCTCGGCGTCGAGCGCCCAGGTGTGCGACACGTACTCGATGAAGTCCCGGCCGTCGTGGCTGAAGGAGACCTCCTGGCCGAAGTTGGCCTTCTCCTCACCGGGGAAGTCGAAGACGCCGACGCCTTCCCAGTCACCGAGCAGGAAGACGAGCGGGACGAGGTCCGGGTGCAGGTCGGACGGGATCTCGATCATCAGCGCTGGCCCTGGTACAGCTTCTTCACGGCCAGACCGGTGAAGGCGAGCACGCCGACACAGACGAGGACCAGCAGGGTAGTGAAGAAAGCCTCAAGCACGGGGTGCTCCTCGGATGAACGGTATGACGCGGTACGGCCGGGCCCCAGCCTAATGGGTGGGGCGCCGGCCCTCTCGCCGAGGTGCGCCGGTGGGCGTACGCCGGGGCTCAGCCGAGGAGCTGGCCCTGGAGCACGACGGTCTGGTGGAAGGGAACGACGGGGGTGCCGCCCTTCCGCTCGTGCACGACCAGCCCGATGGTGTCCCCCGCCGCGACATACGCGTGCCGGGCCTGCGTCGGACCGTACGGCTCGGGCTCCGCGTAGACGTCCGAACCGACGAGCATCCCGGAACCGGGCGGCGGCTCCGGCCAGGACGGGTCCGGCTCCGCGCCGGGTGCGGCGGCCACCGTCCCGCCCACACCGCTCCCGAGCAGCACGCCGAGCTTGAAGCCGCTCGCGAGACCGGACGACGGGAACCGCAGCAGGTAGATCCTGGAGACGGTGCCGTCCGGCATGGTCCAGCCCCGGGCCGCGATGTGCCGTACGGCGAAGTCGTCCAACAGCACCGTGAGGGCGTCGCGCTGCTCGGCGGTGTACTCGGACAGATACCGCTCCGTGCTCACCCAGCCGCCGGTCAGCTCCTTGTCGGGGGTGGCTCCGGCGGGCGCCCGGAGCAGCAGTGCCCGGAGATCGGCGTGGTGGATCTCGCCCGCGTTCTCGGGGTTGAAGGGGCGCGGTGAGCCGGACGGCAGGGCGGGCAGCGTGAGCCGCGGATAGTCCCAGCGCCCGTCGCCGCGCGTCGAGAGCCCGGGGAGATCGGTGCGCTCCATCCCGCTCACGCCGTACGCCGCACCGGTCCCGAGCCCGGCGAACACGGCCACGGCGACGGCCCAGCGCCCGACCGCGCGCAGCGCCCGACGGGGCGGGCGGGGGGCCTGGACGGGGGCGGGGCCGGCGGCGGTGGACACCGGGGAGGCGGTTTGCTCGGTCATGCGTTCTCCCCCGGGGAGGCGATGCGGTCGAGCTGGTCCTTCACCAGCTCGGCGACGGTGGACCGGTCGAGCGGCATGCCCTGCGCGACCACGATGACGATCAGGTCGCCTTCGTACGCCAGGCAGGTCATGGTCCCGATGCCGGGCGTCCCGTCGCCGTCGGACTCCTCGGTCTGCACGGAGCACGAGGAGTTCTTCCGGCCCTCGATGACCGGCCCCTCGCTCTCCCCGTCCGAGCGCCGCGATCCGTCCTCGTACCAGCGGCGGGCGGCGTCCGCGTCCTTGACCTCGATGAGGGACACGTCGACGGTGAGGGCGTTCCCGGGGAAGGTGTACGAGCGGAGCGCGACCCCCTCCATCCCCATCAGGTCGATCTCCTTGTCCACCTGCCGGCGTACGGCGGCGGGAGCGTCGTAGCCGTCCGCGGTCGCCTTCATCATCTCGGTCGACCGGGCGGCGGTCAGTTCGGCGTCGTTCCCGTACACGCCGATGTCGGGTCCGAGCACGTAGCCCGGCGGCACCGGAAGCAGCTTCCGGGTGAGTTCGGTATCCGCGCGGCCTCTGCCGACGGGCCCGGCGGGGTCCTCGGCCGGCTTGGTCCGGTGCTCCGCCCAGACCCGGGTGGGAGCGCTCCGGTCCGCCCCGTCGACGGTGGCCCTGACGAACGCGAACCCGCCGCCGAGGGCACCGACGACCAGGAGGGCGGGCAGTACGGTCCCGAGGAACCGGTGTGCGAGACGGTCGTTCACAGGCGCTCCACCTGGTCCTCGATCAGTGTCCGGATGTCCTTCTCGCCGATCGGCCTGCTGTCGAAGAGCTGCACCCTGACCAGCACATCGCCCCGGTGCGCGGCGGCGTAGGCGCGGTACCGCAGAGGCGTCCCGGCACCGGCGTCGTAGACGTAGTAGCGGCCCTTGGCGGTGCCTTCGACGGGGTTGCCGGAGCCGGAGCGGGCGATCATCCCCCAGGGCAGCCACTCCAGGGCCGTGGTGGCGTGCGTGTCGGCGCTCGGCCGGTACTGGGCCAGCACGACGCTCCCCTGACGGTCGCCGCTTCCCGCCCAGGCCGTACCGGCGACCCGGCGGAGGCCGTTGTCCAGCGCCGAGGAGAACGCGTAACCGCCGCCTTGGAAGTAGTGGGCGTAGGACCTGACCGACACCCAGCCGTCCTCCAGCCAGTCCGGCGCGACCTTCCGTGTACCGGCGGGCCTGTCGATCAGCAGCTCGCGCAGGTCGCCTTCCGTCCTGATCCCGTTGTCCTCCTCGGCGGAGAGCGGCTTCGCCTTCTCCCCCGCCGGCAGCGCCTTCGCCGGGTACGCGAGCCCCGGCTGGGCCAGCACCGGCAGGGGCGTCGGCGGCCGGCCGGCCTGGACCGCGTACCCCGTGGCCGTTCCGCCGACGATGCCGAGCACCGCGGCCACGGCGATCAGCAGGGCCGTACGGCCGCGTCCTCGCGCCGGTCCGGCCACCGGGGGCGGAGGCGACGGCGGAGGCGACGGCTGCCGCGTCCGCGCGCCGCCCGTCCGCTCCGGAATGGGCTGAGCTTCCACAGGAGTCCCCCCACGAGACATGAGGCGCGGGTTCCGTCACCCGCGCACAGATCCGACCCGCGGCGACACCGGGGGGTTGTAGCGCGGCGGATTACGATTCCGCATATGCAATCCGCCGAGAACGCCAAGAAGCTCGTGATCAAAGTGACCGCCGGGGCGGACGCCCCCGAGCGCTGCTCCCAGGCCTTCACGGTGGCCGCGGTCGCCGTGGCCAGCGGGGTGGAGGTCTCGCTGTGGCTGACCGGCGAGTCGGCGTGGTTCGCGCTGCCGGGGCGCGCCGCCGAGTTCGAACTGCCGCATGCCGCGCCGCTGCCCGAGCTGATCGAGTCGATCCAGGCGGCGGGGTCGATCACGCTCTGCACGCAGTGCGCGGCCCGGCGGGACATCACGGAGAAGGACGTGCTCGACGGGGTGCGGATCGCGGGCGCCCAGGTCTTCGTCAGCGAGATCATGGCGAACGGCGTCCAGGCGCTCGTCTACTGACGGCTCCGGGGGCCGCGGCGTGCGCGCGGGCCGTCGAAAACGGGTTGACCGGGTGGCGCCGTCCGGGCAGGCTCCAGCCGGCCACCACCTGGACACAAGCCTTCTCGACGGGGGACCCGCGCGATGACGTCTCACTTCCACGCACTGTGCGTCGACGCGATCGACCCGCCCCTTCTCGCGCGCTTCTGGGCCGGGGTCCTGGGCCGGGAGACGGCCGACGACCCGTCCGGCGGCATCGCGCTCCCGCCGGACGGCGACGCCGGGTTGCGGATCCTGTTCCTGCCGACCGACGAGCCGCAGTCGGGCCGGAACCCGATGCACTTCGACCTGACCAGCACCTCGCTCGACGACCAGCGCGCGACGGTGGCCAGGTCGCTCGCGCTCGGCGGCCGGCACATCGACATCGGTCAGCTCCCGGAGGAGGGGCATGTCGTCCTCGCCGACCCGGAGGGCAACGAGTACTGCGTGATCGAGCCGGGCAACGCCTTCCTCGCCGGGTGCGGAACCCTCGGAGCGCTCTCCTGCGACGGTTCGCAGGCGGTCGGGTACTTCTGGAGCGCGGCGCTGGGCTGGCCGCTGGTCTGGGACCAGGACCAGGAGACCGCGATCCGCTCACCGCACGGCGGTCCGAAGATCACCTGGGGCGGTCCGCCGCTGATGCCGCTCACCGGGCGGGCCCGGCTCCGTTTCGACCTCGCTCCGCCCGCCGGAGGTGCGCAGGGGGCGGAGATCGACCGTCTCGTCTCCCTGGGCGCCACGCGCACGGGCACCGGAACGGACGGGAGCGGCGCGGTGGCGATGACCGACCCCGACGGCCGCGAGTTCCGCGTACTGGCCTCCCGGTAACGCGCGGGCGGGGACCGGACGGGCCTACGGGCGGTTCCGGCGTTCCAGCTCCTCCAGCCACCGGTCCTTCTCGTCGTTCTCATGGCCGGCCGGCGGCTCGTCCCACCAGCGGTCGTCCTTGTCGCGGGTGTTGCCGACGATGGCGGCGATCGGCGGGATCAGCAGGGCGACCACGCAGAGCGCGATGGCCGCGGGGACCGACCAGACGCGTACGAAGGTCCCGGCGGAGACGAAGAGGATCAGACATCCGCCCATGAGGAGGAAATACCGGCGACGGCGTCGCGCGTACATACCTTCAGCGTACGACGCGGACCGACCGACCGGTACGTATCGTTACGTATCGACGCATACCGGAACCTGCACGCCGAAGGGCCGCACCCCGGTCCGTCCACCGGGATGCGACCCTTCGGCGCGTGCGCGAGCCTCAGGCCCTCAGACCGCGATCGCGACCTCGGAGAGGCCGCCGGTCCGAGCGACGACCGTACGGTCCGCCGAGCCGCCGGGGACGAGTGCGCGCACCGTCCACGTGCCCTCGGCCGCGTAGAAGCGGAACTGTCCGGTCGCCGAGGTCGGGACCTCCGCGGTGAACTCGCCGGTCGAGTCCAGCAGGCGTACGTACCCGGTGACGGGCTCGCCGTCGCGGGTCACGGAACCCTGGATGGTGGTCTCACCGGGCTTGATCGTCGAAGCGTCGGGGCCGCCGGCCTGTGCTCCACACATGTTGTTCAGTCCTCCGGGTCGGGGCGTGATTACTTGTTGGCGCCGAGCTCGATCGGCACGCCGACGAGCGAGCCGTACTCGGTCCACGAACCGTCGTAGTTCTTGACGTTCTCGACACCGAGCAGCTCGTGCAGGACGAACCAGGTGAGCGCGGAGCGCTCACCGATGCGGCAGTACGCGACGGTGTCCTTCGCCAGGTCGACCTGCTCCTGCGCGTACAGCTCCTTCAGCTCGTCGTCCGACTTGAAGGTGCCGTCGTCGTTGGCGTTCTTCGACCACGGGATGTTGCGCGCGGACGGGATGTGGCCCGGACGCTGCGACTGCTCCTGCGGCAGGTGCGCCGGGGCGAGCAGCTTGCCGCTGAACTCGTCGGGCGACCGGACGTCGACCAGGTTCTGCGTGCCGATCGCGGCGATCGCGTCGTCGCGGAAGGCGCGGATCGAGGTGTCCTGGGCCTGCGCCGTGTACGTGGTGGCCGCGCGCGTCGGGACGGCCTCGACCAGGTCGCGGGAGTCCAGCTCCCACTTCTTGCGGCCGCCGTCGAGGAGCTTGACGGAGTCGTGGCCGTACAGCTTGAAGTACCAGTACGCGTAGGAGGCGAACCAGTTGTTGTTGCCGCCGTAGAGGACGACCGTGTCGTCGTTGGCGATGCCCTTGGCCGACAGGAGCTTCTCGAAGCCCTCCTGGTCGACGAAGTCACGGCGGACCGGGTCCTGGAGGTCGCTCTTCCAGTCGATCCTGACGGCGTTCCTGATGTGGTTCTTGTCGTAGGCCGAGGTGTCCTCGTCGACCTCGACGATGACAACCTTCGGGTCGTCGAGGTGGGCCTCGACCCAGTCGGCGTCGACCAGAACGTCGCTGCGGCTCATGCTTTTCTCCTCCGGGCAGTGTGCGGCGGGCAGTGTGCTGCGAAGTGATGCGAGGGGCCGGCTCGACCGCGCTTGCCGCGCGGGTGGCCCTGAGAGCGCTCGAAGGGCCCGGGCAGGCCGGGGTCGGGGGATACGGAACGTGAACGTCCCGTCCCGCTCAGACAGTGCGACAGAGCATGGCGGCGACGCGGCACAGGTCTACTGCCCGCCGCTTCGTGAGGTCCGCCTGTCCCCGCTGAGGGAGACCGCCGATAAAGCACTGCATGGGTCCGATCGTAAGGACGACCGGGCGGTCATGTCACCGGTGTGTCATATGGCAAGACACGATCATCCACGATGTGGGACCGGATGGCGGTGCACGGTGCCCGGCCGGGCGTGGCGGCGCGCGGCGGCGCCGCCCCCGGCCGAATGCGGTCTGGGGAGCGGACACGGCCGTCTCACCATCCGGCCGGGGGCCGGACCGGGACCCGTGCGTACGGGTCTCCGGCCGACCGCGGACGGCCGGAGCGTCAGCCCGACAGGCCGACCGGCGGCTCGCCCCGGCGGCTCGGCCCGGCGGCTCGGCCCGACAGGTCAGCCCGACAGGGAGACGTCGTTCCCCGTACCGGAGAAGCTCAGACCCGTCTCCGTCGCCGTGACCTTGTCGAGCCTGATGCTCGACGGCAGTCCGTCGATCTTCAGGTCGTAGTCGACCACGTCCCGCATCCGCCGCTCCGCACCCGGCACGTACAGCTCGGGCAGCGTCGCCGCCTTCAGCCGGAGCGTGTCGCCGTCGACCAGCGAGACCGTGCTGTACGCGGTGAGGTCCTTGCCGTCCAGCAGCGACTTGAAGGGCGCGGGGATGGTGATGCCCGCCCCGTCCAGCACCTCGCCCATCGGGCCCGAGAGCTTGACCTGTCCCTTGGCCGCGCGTTCGGCGCCCGCGTACCCGACCGTGGCGCCGTCGGGGGCCGAGCCCGTCAGATCCGCGTACGAGATCCGCGCCGAACCCGTGGCGGTCGCGGCGGTCGCGGTCGAGAAGCTGCTGTCGAACTTCACGTCCTTCAGCTCCGCCCTGACCTCCGTCACGCGCACCGCCTGGCCGTCGGCGCTGGCGGTGACCCCGTCGAGGCTGATCTCGACGTCGTCCAGGGAGGTGTTCACCACCTGGGTCAGGAAGGGGAACCCGTTGATGGAGACCTTCGGGTCGGAGGCGAGCCCCTGGCTGGAGCGGATCTTGCCCGCCACCTGGTCCTCGGCGAAGTACACCGCGACCCGGTCGGCGGCGACGAAGAGCCCTCCGAAGACCACGACGAGTATCAGCAGTGTTCGCAGTGCGCGCATCGTTCGGTGTCCCCCACCCTGGTCAGGACCGGTTCCGCGGTCCGGTTCGTTCCCCGGCCGGCCCCTGGTGGGGTCCGTGCCGATCGAGCTGCCGGTGGTGCCGGACCGCCGGACTGATCGACGTACGACGGAGACGTACGGTTCCCGGCGGACGGTTCCGCGGGTCCCGTGCGTACGGTCCGTACGCACGGCTCCGGCATACGGCTTCCCGGCGTACGGGCTTCCGGCGTACGGGTTCCCGCCCCCGGCCGCCGTACGCCTCGGCCGCGCCCCGGGTCAGGACAGCGCGCGGCCCAGCAGGTAGACGGCGGGCGCGGCGGCCGTGAGGGGCAGCGCCACCCCGGCCGTCATGTGCACGAACTTGGACGGGTAGTCGTAGCTCGCCGCGCGCAGCCCGACCAGCGCGCAGACGCCCGCTCCGAGCCCCAGCAGCGCGCCCCCGGCGGCGCCGGGGTCCGTCAGCCCGCCCGCCACGATCCCGCCGCCCACTCCGGCCAGCAGGGCCACCACGACCGAGACGAACCCCGGCAGCGGCAGCGCGCGGGCCACGGTCGCCGCGGCGACCGCGACGCCGCCGACGGCCACCGCGTCCGGGGCGCTCGCGAGATGGCCGGTGGCGAGGATGGCGAGCGCGGCGGAGACGACCGTGGCCATCAGCCCGGTCATCCGCTCGTCGGCGCTCGCGCGGCTGCGCAGTTGCAGGACGAGGACGAGCAGCACCCACACGCCGAGGGTGCCGATGATCGCCGCGGGCCCGTTCGACCGGCCCGCGGCGAGCACGGCGACATCCGCGACGAGCCCGCCGAGGAAGGCGAGCGCGATGCCCTGGCGGGCCGGCCACATGCCGTTCAGCCGGAACCAGCCGGCCGCCGTGACGGCCTGGAGCAGCACGAGCGGGACGAGCAGCGCGTACGGGCCGAGGGCCGCGCCCCCGGCGAGCAGCAGCCCCAGCGCCGCCGTCAGCCCGGCCGGCTGCATACCCGGCGGGATGATCGGCGACCGGCCCTCGGCGCGGGCGCGCTGGGCGTCGGTGACGCGGGCGTTGCCGAGGGTGGTGGGCGAGCTGTAGCCGGCCGCGTCGAGCGAGCCTGCCGTCCCCTCGGGCCGGGGGGCGTGCGGGGGCGCCTGCGCGGGCGCGGGAGACGGGGCGGGGGCCTGGGAGGGCTCCGCCCGCGGCGGGGGCGTGTGGGCGCTCTGGGGCGGCAGGTAGGCGGTGTCGGCAGCGGCGGCGGCCTGGGGCGCGGTCTGCTGCTGATACGGCTGGGGCTGGGCCTGGGGCGGCCCGTACGACCCCTGCCCGTGCGGCTGGGCGTACGGCTGGGCCTGGGCCTGCGGCTGGACGAGCGGCTGGTACTGGGTGTCCCAGGTCTGCCCCTCCCACGTCTGGGCGGCGCCCGCGTCCTGCCGGCCCGCCCCGGTCTGCTCGGGCTCGGCCCACGCCTGCGCCGGGGGCTGGGGCTGGGGCGGCTGCGGAACGTGCGGTGTCCGCCCCTGCCGCCCGTACGGGTCCGCCTGCGCGTACGGATCCGGCTGCCCGTCCTGCTGTCCGTACGGGTTCTGCTGCCCGTACGGGTACTGCGGATCGTTGCTCATGTTGTGCGGTTCACCCTCCTGCGAACGGCGGGAGCACCTCGACCGTGCCGCCCTCGGCAAGGCGTACGGTCTCATGCCCACGGGTGCCCACGGGTTCACCGTCGACAATGAACGAACACCTCTGGAGTACCCGGGTCAGTTCACCGGGGTGTCTGATCCGCGCGCCGTCGAGCGCCTCGGCCAGGCTCCCCGCCGTGTACGGCTCCTCCGCGACGCCCGCGGCCGCCTTGGCCGCGGCCCAGTAGCGGATCGTGCCGACCGCCATCGAGACGGCTCCTCTCGTGAGTGCTCTTCATCGTCCGTCGACCATTGTCGGATTACATGATGACGGCGTGGCCACGCCTCTGTGCGCCCCCTGTGCGATCCGCCCGTTCGGGGCCGTTCGGTCTACCGTCCAAGTCCCGCGTGAAACCCCCCGTACACAGGCAGTACACCGCCTTTTCGTGCACGTTCCGGGCCCGCGCCAGAGGTATCGCGACCCCCGGTCCGCGCATGATCTGCGAGATTGCCCCTCTGACACGGAACGAATGTGGGTTATTCTGCTCCGAAGAGGATCCGGGCAAAGCAGCCCCCGGGTCCTTTTGTGTTTTCCGACTGTTGTTACAGCCAGATGTCACAGACGGAAGACACGGACATCCGGGTCGCGCCCCCGGGGACGAGGGGCAGCGCGGACCGTACGGCAGTACAAAAGCAGTAGGCAGTAGGCAGTGCCGCATACGTCCTCGCAGGGACCGAGGAGGAACCGACGTAATGGGCAAACGAACCGTGAACGACCAGAGTCCGGGCAACTGTCCTGACATGAGTCCGGCCGAAGCAGGTGAGCGGCGATGAGTTCTCTGCTGCTCCTGACCAACGCGCTCCAGCCCTCCACGGAGGTGCTGCCCGCGCTCGGACTGCTCCTCCACAACGTGCGGGTGGCCCCCGCGGAAGGACCTGCCCTCGTCGACACCCCCGGTGCCGATGTGATCCTCGTCGACGGCCGCCGTGACCTCCCGCAGGTCCGGTCGCTCTGCCAGCTCCTGCGCTCCACCGGGCCCGGCTGCCCGCTGATCCTCGTCGTGACGGAGGGCGGTCTCGCCGCCGTCACCGCGGACTGGGGCATCGACGACGTCCTGCTCGACACCGCGGGACCGGCCGAGGTCGAGGCACGGCTGCGGCTCGCGATGGGCCGGCAGCAGATCCAGACCGACGACTCCCCCATGGAGATCCGCAACGGGGACCTGTCGGTCGACGAGGCCACGTACAGCGCGAAGCTCAAGGGCCGGGTCCTGGACCTGACCTTCAAGGAGTTCGAGCTGCTGAAGTACCTCGCGCAGCACCCCGGCCGGGTCTTCACCCGCGCCCAGCTCCTCCAGGAGGTCTGGGGGTACGACTACTTCGGCGGTACGCGGACGGTCGACGTGCACGTACGGCGGCTGCGCGCCAAGCTCGGCCCGGAGCACGAGTCGCTCATCGGGACCGTACGGAACGTGGGCTACCGCTTCGTCACCCCCGAGAAGGCCGAGCGCGGCTCCGAGGAGGCCAGGGCGAAGGCCGCGGGCGGAAACGGATCTGCGAACACCTCTGCGAACGGATCCGCCGGATCCCTCACGGAGGACGCCGCGGAGCCCCGTCACGAGAAGGCGCGGGCGCACGGCGAGGACGCCGGGAAGGCCACCGGACCGGACGCCGCGCGGGACGCCGCCGAAGAAGCCTCCGTACGGCCTGCCCAGCGGTAGGTCACCACGCGTAGACTGCCGCGCGTGGCCAAGGTGACGCGGGACGATGTGGCGCGACTGGCGGGGACTTCCACCGCCGTCGTCAGCTATGTCATCAACAACGGACCCCGGCCGGTCGCCCCGGCCACGCGCGAGCGGGTGGTCAACGCCATCAAGGAGCTGGGCTACCGGCCCGACCGGGTCGCCCAGGCGATGGCCTCGCGGCGGACCGACCTCATAGGGATGGTCGTGCCCGACGCCCGGCAGCCCTTCTTCGCGGAGATGGCGCACGCGGTGGAGCAGGCGGCGGCCGAGCGCGGGAAAATGGTGCTGGTCGGCAACTCGGACTACCGCGACGAACGCGAGGTCCACTACCTGCGGGCCTTCCTCGGTATGCGGGTCTCCGGGCTGATCCTGGTCAGCCAGGGCCCGAGCGAGCGCGCCGCCGCGGAGATAGAGGCGTGGGACGCCCGGGTCGTGCTGCTGCACGAACGCCCGGAGGGCATCGACGACGTCGCGGTCGTCACGGACGACATCGGCGGCGCGCAGCTCGCCACCCGCCACCTCCTGGAGCACGGCCACCCCTACGTCGCCTGCCTCGGCGGCGTCGAGTCGACCCCGGCGGTCGGCGACCCGGTGGCCGACCACGTGGAGGGCTGGCGCCGCGCGATGCTGGAGGCGGGCCTCCCGGTGGAGGGACGCCTCTTCCAGGCCCCGTACAACCGTTACGACGCCTACCTGGTCGCCCTGGAACTGCTGGCGGGACCGGACAGGCCCCCGGCGATCTTCTGCTCCACCGACGACCAGGCGATCGGCGTCCTGCGCGCGGCCCGCGAGCTGCGCCTGGACGTCCCGGGCGAGCTGGCGGTGGCCGGCTTCGACGACGTCAAGGAGGCCGGCCTGACGGACCCGCCCCTGACGACGGTCTCCTCCGACCGCCCGGCGATGGCCCGCGCGGCGGTGGACCTGGTCCTGGACGACGGCCTGCGCGTGGCGGGCTCCCGCCGCGAACGCGTGAAGCAGTTCCCGTCGGCCCTGGTCGTACGGCGCTCCTGCGGCTGCGCGTAGGCCGCGGCGCGCGCGTGGCGGGAGCGTCGGTCGTACGCGTCCCCCTCGGAATGAGGCATGGTCATCGTCCGGTCCGCGTCCCCCTCCGGCGCGGGCCTTTATATGGGGCATACGCGGTTTTGTTGCCCTTCTCAGCGCCTCCTCAGCCTGTTCTCATGTACGGCGCCCAGAGTCGTTGTCATGACCGACAACTACCGCGGCAGCGGCGACGCAGACAGCACGCAGCAGCACCCCACCCAGGGGTTCCAGGGCCCGGCGTACCCGCCGCCGCCCCCGTACGGTCCGGGGTTCTCCGCCGCTCCCGCGGGCAACGCGGCGGGGGTGCCCGCGCATGCGCACGGTTCCGCCGGGAGTGCGCGGCGGGCCAAGCGGCCTGTCGCGCTGCTGGCCGCCGTCGCGCTGGCCGCGGCTGTCGTCGGGGGTGGGTCGGCGGCGCTCGTCGGTGCGTACACGGGGAACAACGGCGGCGTCGGCAACGGTGACACCGCCATCCACGGGACGACCGTCTCGCAGAGCAGCGCGGGCACCGTCTCGGGGGTCGCGCAGTCCGTGTCGCCGACGATCGTGGAGATCAACGCGTCGTCGAACAGCGGTGAGGCCACCGGCTCCGGCGTGATCATCTCGTCCGACGGCGAGATCGTCACCAACAACCATGTGATCTCCGGGGCCTCCTCGGTGAAGGTCCAGCTCAGCACCGGCAAGACGTACACCGCCCGGATCGTCGGCACCGACGCCGACAAGGACCTCGCGCTGATCAAGCTGGAGGGCGCGAGCGGTCTGAAGACGGCCTCGCTCGGCGACTCCAGCCAGGTGGAGGTCGGCGACCAGGTCGTGGCGATCGGCTCCCCCGAGGGCCTGACCGGCACCGTCACCAGCGGGATCATCTCCGCCCTGAACCGCGATGTCACCGTCGCGAAGGACCAGGACCAGGGCGGGCGGCAACAGCAGGGCGGCAACGGCGGCGGCAACTGGCCGTTCGAGTTCGGCGGTCAGCAGTTCAACGGCGACACCGGCACCTCGAAGACCACGTACAAGGCGCTCCAGACCGACGCCTCGCTCAACCCGGGCAACTCCGGCGGCGCCCTGATCAATATGAACGGCGAGATCATCGGCATCAACTCCGCGATGTACGCGCCGAGTTCGTCCTCCGCCTCCAGCGACTCCGGCGCCGGCAGCGTCGGTCTGGGCTTCGCCATCCCGATCAACACCGTCAAGGCGGACCTCTCGGCGCTGCGCTCCGGCGGTACGCAGTCATGAGCGACGCCGGCGCACCCCTCACCCGTCCGGCGGGACCCGGCGATCTGGCGCTTCCGCTCGCCCTCGTCCATGATCTTGTCCAGGCCGCGGCGCCCACGCGCCGCGCGGACGAGGTCCGTACCACCGCCGCCGGGAAGAGGCGTGGAGCGGGCCGCCGCCGTAAGGCCGCCGTGCGAGGCTGAGGACACGCAACACCGCTCCCGGAGACCGACCTACTGACGAGGTGGAAGCCCCATGAGTCCCGCCGAAGGCGATCGCGGTCCGCAGCGCATCCTGATCGTCGACGACGAGCCCGCCGTACGCGAGGCCCTTCAGCGGAGCCTCGCCTTCGACGGATACGGGACCGAGGTCGCCGTCGACGGGGTCGACGCCCTCGCCAGGGCCGCCGCCTACGCGCCGGATCTGATCGTCCTCGACATCCAGATGCCGCGCATGGACGGCCTGACCGCCGCCCGCCGGCTGCGCGCGGGCGGCTCGAAGGTGCCGATCCTGATGCTCACCGCCCGCGACACGGTCGGCGACCGCGTCACCGGCCTGGACGCGGGCGCGGACGACTACCTGGTCAAGCCGTTCGAACTGGACGAGCTGTTCGCCCGGATCCGCGCGCTGCTGCGGCGCAGCTCGTACGGGGCCGCGTCCGGCGAGGTGCCCGCCGACGACGTGCTGTCCTTCGCCGATCTGCGCATGGACCTGACGACCCGCGAGGTCGTGCGCGGCAACCGCCGCGTCGAGCTGACCCGTACCGAGTTCACGCTGCTGGAGATGTTCCTCGCGCACCCGCGCCAGGTCCTCACCCGGGAGCAGATCCTCAAGGCGGTGTGGGGCTTCGACTTCGAGCCCAGCTCCAACTCGCTCGACGTGTACGTGATGTACCTGCGCCGCAAGACCGAGAGCGGCGGCGAACCCCGGCTGGTGCACACGGTGCGGGGCGTGGGGTACGCGCTGCGCTCCGACGCGGGCGGCGGCCCGGCCGGGGGCGCCGCGCCCGCCGGGGGCGCCGGTACGGGCCTCGGCCCGGCCTCCGGCGCGGGCTTCGTCACCGACGGCGGGGACGGGCGCCGCGCGTACGGGCGCCACGACCGTCACGGCGGCCCGGCGTGACCGGTCCCCTCCAGCGGTTCCGTACGCTTCCGCTGCGCTCCCGCCTCGCCCTGCTGGTCGCCTCCGCCGTCGCGCTCGCCGTCGCCGCCGTCGCCGTCGCCTGCTGGCTGCTGACCCGTACCCAGCTCCCGAGCGAGCTGGACTCCTCCCTGGAGAACTCCTCCGCTCCCCGCAGCACCGTCCAGAGCGCCCTCGCCTCCTGCGGCACGGGCACCAACCCCGAGAACGGCGCCGGCAGCGGATTCGTCTTCGTCCAGGTGGTCCTGCCCAACGGGCAGCGCTGTGTCTCCCCGGGCTCCGAGCCGGTGACCGTCCAGCAGGACGACACCGATGTCGCGAACGGCACCCTCCACACCACGCTCCACGACAGCGTGACCGACGACGGCGCCAAGGTCCGTGTCTTCACCCGGCGCGTCTCCTACGACGGCGGCCCGCCGATCACCGTCTCCCTCTCCCGCCCCCTCGCCGAGATCGACGCCTCCCTCAACGAACTCGCCGTGCTCCTCGCGCTCGTCGCCGGCGTCGGGGTGATCGGCGCGGGGCTCGCGGGCCTCTGGGTCGCCCGTTGGGGGCTGCGGCCGGTCAACGGGCTCACGCAGGCGGTCGAACACGTCGCGCGTACGGAGGACCTCACCGTCCGCATCCCCGTCGAGGGCGAGGACGAGATCGCCCGGCTGTCGCGCTCCTTCAACTCCATGACGGCGGCCCTCGCCTCCTCCCGGGACCGGCAGTCGCAGCTCATCGCGGACGCCGGGCACGAGCTGCGCACCCCGCTCACCTCGCTCCGTACCAACGTCGAACTGCTCGCGCGCAGCGAGGAGACGGGCCGCGCCATCCCCCCGGCCGACCGCAGGGCCCTCATGGCGTCCGTCAAGGCGCAGATGACCGAGCTGGCCTCGCTCATCGGGGACCTCCAGGAGCTGTCGCGGCCGGACGCGGCCGGGCCCGGTCCCGTCGAGGTCGTCGCGCTCCACGAGATCATGGGCAGCGCGCTGGAGCGGGCACGGCTGCGCGGCCCCGACCTGACGATCGCCGCCGAACTGCGCCCCTGGTACGTACGGGCCGAACCGGCCAGCCTGGAGCGTGCGCTGGTCAACGTGCTGGACAACGCGGTGAAGTTCAGCCCCTCCGGCGGCACGGTCGAGGTCGCGCTGAGAGGCGGCCCCGGCGGCAACGGCGAGCTGACCGTACGGGACCACGGCCCCGGCATCCCGGCCGAGGAGCTGCCGCACGTCTTCGAACGGTTCTGGCGCTCCCCGTCGGCGCGCGCGCTGCCCGGCTCGGGGCTCGGTCTGTCGATCGTGGCCCGTACGGTCCAGCAGGCGGGCGGCGACATCGCACTGCGCGAGGCGGCGGGCGGCGGGACGGTCGCGTCGATCCGTATCCCGGGCGCGCCGACCCCGCCACCGGACGGTCCGGGCGGCGGGTACGGCCTGGACGGCGCGCACCGGGTGTGACCCCGCCGCGCCGCTCCGCGTGACCCGTTACGCCGCTCCGCCCAGCCGTACCGCCGACCCCACCAGCCGCGCCCTGATCCCCTCCGGCTCCACGGTGATGTGCTGCAACCGCAGGTCACCAGGGGTCTTCGGCAGCTTGAAGGAGAGCGAGAGCCGGTCGGACAGCTCCGGCGGGCGGAGGTTGAGCAGCGCGTCGACCAGCGCCGGGTCGATTCCGGCGCGCTTCAGCAGCCCGGGGTCGTCCGCGACGACGTCGACCAGGTTGAGCCGCAGCAGCTCCTGGACGAAGCGGGGCCGCCCGGTGAACCGGCTCAGCGCCTCCTCGCTGCGCAGCGCCCGGTCCACGTCCGTCTGTTCCACCCCGAGCGCCTTCACGACGGCGGGCACCTCCAGCAGCTCCCTGGCGCGGCTCTTCTCCTTGGCGATCAGCGCGGCGGCCTCGGGCGCCAGCCGCAGCCCGGAGTGGGCGCGGTCCTTGCCCGGCCGGTAGGTGGCCACGCCGGGGATGTCGAGGCGCATGCCGTCGACGGTGGTGGACACCGCCCTGCCGCCCTCGTTCCTGATGTGCGCCAGGGCCCGTACCCGCAGGTCGTACCCGGCCACGGGCAGCGACCCGGCCAGCCGTACGGAGCCGGCGCCGTGGCCGGTGAACGTGACCTGGGAGGCGCCCAGTTCGCGGCTGAGGTCGTCGAAGCTGAGCAGGACGTCGCCGTCCATCCGGCTGACGACCGCGCCCTTGACGGCGGTGGGCAGATCGCCGACGACCCGGATGTCACGGGCGCTGGCCCGTACCTCGGCCAGCGAGACCCGGTCGGCGGCGACATGGGGGACGGTGACGTCGACGCGGTCGAGCCGCTTGCCGACGACCTGGGTGAGGAAGGGGAAGCCGTGGATGTCGACGGCCGGAGGGGTCGGCAGGCCGAGCGACTTCTGGAGCTTCTCCTCGGCCTTGTCCTGCGCGTAGAGCAGCGCGGCCCGGTCCGCGAGCAGCAGGAACGCCAGGCAGGCGACGAGCGTGACGCTCAGTTTCAGCGCGGCGGAGAGGGAGCCGAGGCGACGGCCCCAGCGCCCTCTCCGTGCGGTCCTCGCGCTCTTCCCGTTCCTCCCGCGCCTCCCGCCCTTGCCGCTCTTCCGGTGGTCGGGCGGGGTCCAGTCCTCGTCGTCCCGGTCGGAGGTCAGGCCCAGCTCCTGCGGGCCGCGCGGCTCATGGGTGAACTCGCCCTCAGGAGTGGCGAGTCGAGCCAGCTCGTCGTAGGGGTTGGGCACGGTGCGAGGGGTGGGGGCGGGCTCGCCGTGCGGCTGGGGGGCGGACAGGTGCTCGGGTATGCGGGTGGGGGGTCGCATCGGTTCATCCCAACACGCCCCGCCGGTCGGGCACACCCGTTCCGGCGGCGTTATCCACCCTTTCACCCGGAGAGATCCGGCTATTCATGTGGGGGATCTCGCGATTCCCGCCACGCGCGCCCGCTCCCGGGGCGCCCGCTCCCCCGGCTCCGCCCGCCCCGCCGCGCTCAGCCGTTGTGCCGTATCAGCGACTCCACCAGTCCGGCCCGGGTGGCGGGGAAGTCCAGCGGTACGATCCCGAGCCCGCGCCAGCCGCTCGCCTCCGACCCGTCCAGGAAGGTGTGCACCTGCGGGTTGAGCCGGTCGGAGTTCCACCGGGGCGGCAACAGGGCCGCCGTACTGACGTAGTTGACGTAGAGCTTGCCCGGCTGCGTGGCGGCCTTCCGGAACTGGGCCTCGATCTTGGGGTACTTGGCGCCCGGCTCCGCCTGGTAGTCGTCCTGGATGTCGAAGAGCCCGCCGTCCCCGTACCGCAGTCCGGGCAGTCCGCCGTTGTCCCCGAGCAGCACGACCCGCCCGCGCGCCTCGCCGAGCGTGGGCAGTCCGCCGTCGAGCCGGAAGAGGGAGCGCCAGCCCTTGCCGTCGAGATACGTGTCGAAGATCCGCCGGAACTCCGCGTCGCTCTCGCTGGAGTACTCCTGCTTGACCCGCATGAGGACGGTCTCGGAGGGGTTGGCGCGCAGGAAGTCGCGGCAGGCGTTGAGGACGTCGTCGAAGTTCAGGTTCTGGTAGAAGGCGGCGTGGTGGATGGTGAACGCCCCCTCGAACAGCCGGCAGCGGATGTCCAGGAAGCGGACACCGCTGGTCAACTGGTCGGCTATGGAGGTGCTCTGGCAGGCCACGTAGAGCCCGCCGGCGCGGGCGCCGGAGTTGTGCGTACCGGGGATGGTCAGGCGCTGCACGGGGGTGGAGTCGGCGAAGCCGCCCATCCAGTCGCGGGTGGCGAGAACGCGCGGGGAGGCGGTCCGCGTGGCCGCCGCGGCCGGCGCGGCGGCGAGGGCGGTCACGCCGCCCGTGCCCACCAGGGCGGTGGCGGATGCGGCGAGGGCTCCGGCGAGAAAACCGCGGCGGGAACCGGGGGATGCGCTCATGTGGGGGTGCCTCCGTCGTCCGTGAGGGGAAGGGGTGAACAGCCCTCGGATTATGACGGGTACACGTCACCAAAGGAACACGTCACCGACGCGTCGCCAGAGGAACACACCACCGGGGCGACCTCCCACGACACCGTCCGCGCGGAACACCGGACAGGGCCCGGTCCGCCATCCAACCCCGGGAGCGGCGACGGACCGAAGGGCCCCGGGGACATCTCGGGAGGCACCCTTCCTGCCCTCGTGCCACCCGCCTCGGCCGGCGGCCCCGTCCGGGACCGCCGGCTCCGTCCGAGCGCTGTCGCGCCTCAGCCGTCGTCGCCCCTGTCGATGCTCGGCGCGCCCATCGTCCCGCCCGCGACCCTGGTCGCGATGGTCGCGAAGTCCTTCAGAACGCCCCAGTGGGTCTTGTCCTGCGGGAAGAACGGCTTGATCGGGGACGCCTCCGGCAGCCCCGCGCTCAGCAGCGCCTTGTACCGGTTGTAGACCGCCGCGATGTCCTTGCGGACCTGCATCGCGCCCGACTTCTCCGGCGTGCCCTTGAGCCGGTCGTCGTTGGTCGCCGCGATGCTCGCCACATCCATCAGGAAGCAGTCGAGGAGATCGGTGACATCCTTCGGGGTGGCGTTCGGCTCCTTGTTCTCCACGTCCTGCATGAGCAGATTCGCCATGTCGAGGGTGACGGACTTGTAGACCTCGTAACGGGGACTGTTCGGAATCGCGCCGAGCACATGGTCGGACTGCTTGGCGTCGTCGGAATTCATCATTTTGGGGCCGCCACGGCTCTCCTCCAGGCCGGGAACGGGAAACGGAAGTCCCTTGAAACCGCTCTCCTCCTCCTGGAGACGGGGTCTCTTGCTCGCCATGGGGTGGATCGCGAATTCATGGGCGAGCATGCCCGCGATGTAGCCGATGTCGTAGCTCTCGAAGTAATAGGCGGCGAGGGTGACGGTGACGCCGTCCTCATCGCGGTCCACCACGTCCGCCGGGGTCTCCGTCGTCCGCTGCTCGATGTTGATGTCGCACTTGCGGCCGCCGAGGAACTGCTGGATCGACTCGTGCGACGACAGGAGCTGGAGTACCCGCGTGGCCTTCTCGCGGTACTTCTCGTTCTTCTGGTTCAGGTTGGTGAACGCGATCTTCCCGCTCGACAGGCGCGCCAACTGCACCGTCCCCGTACCGCCCCCGCCCGCTGCCGGCCGCCCGCCCGCCGGCGGGTGGCGGTGCGGGCCCGACCCCATGCGCTGGACGACGGCCGAGTTGCCCGCGGAGCCCTGCCAGGCGAGCACCGACGCCTGGCTCGGGTCGCCCGTCCTCCCGGCGTACGCGGCCTCGGACGACCCGGCGGCCGGAGCCGGGGCCGAGGTGGCAGGCGTCGTGCGCCTTCCCTGTAACGGCGCGGTCCTCATGACCGACTTCCCCTCAAGGGCAGGCACAGACCGTCTCCTTCGTACTGCGTGGGCAGAGATCGCCGCACAGTCAACCAGGCCCGGGGCGCTTCCGTGGAGGATCCCGCGGACGCCTGCGGGGGCACCGCCGTTGCCCTCGCTACGCCCCGAGCACCATCACGGCCGTCACCGCCGCCAGCAGCCCGATGTACGCCCAGGCGTGAGCGCGGTCGGGGATCCGCGGCGGGCGCCGCCGCAGCAGCGCGATCACCGGCAGGGCGCCGAGGAGCAGCGCCGACGCGGCCCGCAGGTCGACCAGGCCCGCCAGGTGTACGGGCGCGTCCGCGGCGCCGGGGACCACCGCGCCGCCCAGGGAGACCGCGGTGGCCGGGAGCGCGACGGCCAGCGTGAGCGGGTTGGCCAGCGCGGTCGCCGTACGCATCGGGTGCCCGGCCCGCCGCATCGCCGGGACGGTCATGACGCTGCCGCCCACGCCGAGGAAGGCGGCGACGGCGCCCACCGGCGCGCCCAGAACGGCCGGCAGCGGACGCGGCGCCCCGCCGGGCGTCTCCTCGCGGGTACGCGGGCGGAGGAAGCCGGGGCGCAGCAGCAGATCGGCGATGGTGAGCGCGACGTACACGACGAACGCCCACCGGACCGGACCGGCCGGGGCGAGCCGCGTGGCGAGCGCCCCGGCCGCGCCCCCGGCCGCCAGCAGGGCGAGCAACGGACCGCCGCCGCGCAGCGCGAGGAGCACCCGCCGGGGGGTGACGGCCGTCGCGAACCCCGCGTTCACCAGCATCACCAGCGCCGAGGTCGCCGTCGCCACCCGCATCGCGTCCGCGCCGAGCGCGGCGTCCGCCCACACCACGACGGGCACCGCGACGAACCCGCCGCCGAACCCGAACAACACGGTCGTCACCCCGGTGAGGAGCCCGATCCCGATCAACGCCATCACGTCCACGGGCCCACTCCACCAGCTACGGCGAGCGGCCCGCATGCGATGGTCGGCACACTTCTTTCGCGTATCGGCCACTACGGTGGACGGATGAGGAACGTGCCGCTGGCCGAGGTGGACCACATCGACCGGGCCGTCCTGCCGATCGGCACCGACTATCCGCCCGGCCGGGTGCTGGACTGGCACGAGCACCGGCGCGCGCAGTTCCTCCACGGCGCCACCGGGGTCATGGTCGTCGACACCGCCGACGGCACCTGGACCGTCCCGCCCGAGCGCGCCGTCCTGATCCCGGCCGCCACCCGCCACCGGGTCCGCATGCTCGGGGTGAGCACCCGCAGCCTGTACATCGAGCCGGACGCGGTCCCCTGGTGGCCCGGCACCTGCACGGTCGTGGACGTGCCGCCGCTGCTGCGCGCGCTGCTGCCGGCCGCCGTGGAGTTCGAGGCCGACTACCGCCTGTCCGGGCGGGAGGGGACCATCGCCGCCCTCCTCCTGTACGAGATCGCCGAGCGCGCCCCGCTGCCGTTCCACGTCGGGATCCCGGCCGCCGCCGATCTGGCGGAGCTGTGCCGGGCGTATCTGGCCGCCCCGGACGCGGGCGTCACCAATGCGGACTGGGCCGCGCGCACGGCCATGAGCGAACGGGCCTTCACCCGTCGCTTCCGCGCCGAGGCCGGGGAGAGCCCCGCCGTCTGGCGGGGGCGGGCCCGGCTGCTCGCCGCCGTACCCCTGCTGCGTACCGCGTCGGTCAGCGAGGTCGGCGCCCGGATCGGCTACGCCTCCCCCGCCGCGTTCACGGCCGCGTTCACGCGGGCGTTCGGGATGCCCCCGTCCCGCTTCACGGCGTCGGCCTCCCGCCCCCAGGACGG